>JACNJI010000537.1 GCA_014382645.1 Verrucomicrobiota bacterium
CGCCTTGGACGGCTACGACGATAACGGCAGGAATCTCTTGGCATCCTACAACAATCGGGGAAACCTACCCCCCATCGATACCTCCGGAAAATTGCCTAGTGGTGAGGAATTCAAGGATTACCAAGGACTGAAACGAATCCTGCTGACCAAGAAACGCAAACAGGTAATCCGCAACTTGACTGGGCAACTTCTTTCCTATGCCCTTTGCCGGAAGCTCGGGATAGGAGACCAACCGGTTGTTGAGGAGATTGCGGGGAAGGCAACCTTGGAAAACTCAACTTGGAAGGAACTCCTTATCGAGGTTGTAAACAGTTCGCCTTTTCGTGAGACTGTATTCAGACAATTGGAAACAAAATGAGCCGTAACTGGAAAATTGAACGCAGGACCTTTCTCAGAGGAGCAGGGGCTCTACTTCCTTTGCCATTCTTGAACCTGATGGAAGCCAATGCCCGATCGGGCGACCGGCATTCATCGGATCCGCCCACGCGGTTCATGACCCTGTTTAAGCCCAATGGCGTTCATCCGCCCTCCTGGAATATAAACGGCGGGAAGGAGAACGATTTCCGGATGTCCCCGCTCATGCAACCCTTTGCCAAGCACAAGGAGGACGTTCTCATTTTGGATAACATGGGAGACTTCGGTTTTTCCTCCCACAGCAATTCCACCCGTCGCTTCCTTTGCGGGCATCACCAGAATTCCCGTTCCGCCTCCGTCGATCAGCTTATTGCCGAGCATTTGCAGGGCGATTCCCCACACCGCTCGCTCGAGTTGACCACTGAAGGTCTGTTCGTCAACCAGATTGGTTGCAGTTATATCTCCTACGACAAGAAAGGTGGCATGATGCCACGGGATAGCGATCCCCAGCTCATTTTCGACAAGCTGTTCAGGAATCCTCTTAGTGATCCGGGTAAGAGAGCCGAGATGACTAGCCTTCTGGACCGGGTCGAGGCGGATGCCAAGGCCTTGAAAAAAACGGCCGGGGTAGAGGATGGCGACACCTTGGACCAATATTTTACCGCCGTGCGTGAGACTGAGATCCGTCTCAAGAAGATGGGACCGCTAGACCAGGGACTCGAGTCCTCAAAATTTGCCCGATTGGCTCGTCCCCTTGCCCCCTCCAACATGGATGAACAGGTGAACGCCATGCTGGACGTCATCGCCATGGCCCTCTGGACGGACTCCACGCGATGCATCTCCTATATGCTGGGGAATAGCAATAGCCGTATGATCTTCGATTTTCTGGGCATAAAGAAACAGCACCACTACTTGTCTCATTTTTTCCGTAACTTTAGTCGCGAGAACATCGACTCTCTCCTCAAGATCAGCCTCTGGCACATGGAGAAATTCGATTACCTTCTCAACAAGCTCAAGTCCTACAAGGATCACAACGGTCGCCTACTGGACCATTGCGTGGTCCTGTATGGTTCCGGCATGGGGCACAGCGACAATCACACCGCCCAGCGCCTTCCCATCGTGCTTGCAGGTCAAGGTGGAGGGAAGATTAAGACTGGGCGCTACCTCAGGTACTCCAAGAATCAGGAATTAGGCAGGTTGCACTTGTCCCTGCTTGAGCTTTTCGGGGTCGAGCAAGACTCCTTCGCCAATGCCAAGCAAGCTTTGCCGGGCTTGGACGGTGGAACTTTTGACGAGTATGCCGAGCGTCCTTTCGAAAGCTGGGTCAAAGTCGATTCGGGAACCATGACGGTCCAGGGCAGGCTTCGCATGTCCGACAACTTGGACGAGGCCAAGGTTTTCTATATCGACGTAAAGGGGCGCCCGTCAGTTAAGATGGTCATCGGTTTTGGAGATTTTCATTCCCGCAACGTCGCCTATCACGTGGGCACCCCGATTAAGTTGACGGGCAAGTGCGTCGAGAAGGATGGAGAATTGATCGTGAATAGGATCACCGACATTGAATCTCTTTTTGGCAAAAGTGAGCCGGGTAAGGCTGACGGGTAGTCGATTTTCCAAGTGCAGCGAGTTCGAGTGAACCTACTTTTGGGGTGAGGCGGAGAGGAGACCGTCGCCCAGTTCCTCTCGCTTCCTTTTCAAGGCGGCAAGCAAGTCTTTCTTTACTGCGGCGTGCTTGGAGTCGTTGATCAAGTCGTTGGTTTCTCGCGGGTCGTTCCGGACGTCGAACAACTGGTTTCTCCCGATCTTTGGGTAGTGGATCAACTTGTATTGGTCCGTTCGCACCAGGCGTTGCGTTTCGATGTAGGAATTGAATATAAGATCTTCTCCTCGAGCTCCTTTTTGTCCGTGGACCAAGGGGACTATACTGGCGTAATCGACTGTCTCCGGCACCTTGATTCCTGCTAGTTCACAGGTCGTCGGGTAGACGCTTTGCATGTAGATTTTCTCGTCCACGGTGACTCCTTTGCGAATCCCTGCCCGGATATCATAAAGGGCATCTTGATGCTGTGATCATAAGGGTTCTGTTTCCCCATGAGCCCGTGCTGTCCTACCGCCAAACCATGGTCCGCGGTAAACACGACGTAGGTGTCGTCGGCTCGCCCGCTTTTCTCGAGGGCTTTCAGAATGCGCCCGATTTCGCGATCCATGTGGGTGATGATGGCGTAGTATTCCGAGCGATGAACCTGCACCACCTCCTTGGTTTGGGGAAAGGGGGCGAGGACTTCGTCGCGTATTTTGATGGCGCCGTTATCGAACGGATGCTCCGGTAAGTAATTCTCCGGTATGGCAATTTTCTCGGGTGGATACATGTCGACGAATTTCTTGGGCGCTTGTCGCGGGTCGTGCGGAGCGTTGAACGCCACGTACATGAAGAAGGGCTTGTCCGTGTTCTTCACCTTGCCGAGGAAATCGATCGCATGGTCGGCGAACAGCTCGGAGGTGTGTTTCTTGACGGTGTATTCGTCGCTGACGTCGTTGAAGCCGTTCTTCGACACGATGTCGCGCACGAAAGGAGCCCAGTGACCAGTGAATTTCGGGTCCCATGGCTTCCGGTGATTGTTTGTCGGTGTGGGCCTTGCATACCCCGGTTTTTTTGACCCACTGGGGTCAAAGGTTTCGTACATTCCCTTCGCGATGGCCTTGGCCTGACTGAATCCCTTTAGGGCAGAGTAGTAGTTGTTGTGCCATTTACCCGTGAGGAAGGTATCGTAACCTGCATCCCGAAAAACCTCCGGCCGCAGCTTTACCTCGGTCGAGCCTTCCACCGCGATTGCTCCCCTGGAGTTAGCCGACTTGTCTAGGTAGGGCTTGTATCCTAGGGGCTCGGAATACGCTTTGTCCAGTGATCAGCATGGTACGGCTGGCGACGCATACCGCACCGGGCCACGATCCCTGGTTGAAGCAATTATTGAAGAGGACGCCCTGCTTGGCCAACTTATCCAAGTTGGGCGTCTTGATCTCCGGATTGTTGACTCCCCCGATCGATCGATCGAGGGGCTTGGTCGTCCGCTATTATGAAAAGTACATTGGGCTTCTCGGCCAAGGCTACCAGCGGAGCTAATACCAGTAGGTGAACTGGTAATCGCGTCATCTGAATGACTCTGAATTACCAGTCGTCCGTCCGGAATGGAGATGCGGGGATGCCGTCCTTGTTGTAGAGGTTGGCATTGGCCGGATTCATGGTGAATCCGTAGCGTACGGCCACCGGCTTCTTTACCTCCTTGGAACTCACCACTACGGTATCCCCGTTGATTGTGGCATCAGCCCAGACCCATTTCTTGTCTTCTCCTGCGATTGAGAAATGTTCGAGTTTACCACCCTTTACCTCTGCGGTGGGCTCCAGTTTGGTCTTCTTGCCGACCATCAAGCCCTTGCCGACGTGGTCGAAGGACAGATGGATCATATTGTCCTTTACCTTGTGGCTTTTATATAGCGGTCCGGTGGGAACGAGGTCCTTTTTCCCATAGGTTTGGTGCAAAGCCCACTGGGCAAGGCGTCCTCCCACGTCCTGCTTGTTGCGAGGGTGAATGTCTCTTGGGTTGTGAGCATCCGCAAGGTCGATAGCCACCGCCATGCCGGTATGCGGAATATCCAACGCTTTTGTTTGGGCTTCTCGAATCTTGGCCCAACCGTCTCCGCCCGCAGGATTTGTGCCTGGATTTTGGAAGTTGGCCAACTGCACCCAGTAGAATGCTAGATCCTTGTTTTGAAAAACCTTGCGCCATCCATTCACCAAGGCGTGCTTCTTGTGGTAGTAGGACATGTGTTCGCCACCGTTGGATTCACCTTGATACCAAATCCCCCCGCGCATCGCAAATGGAGTGAGTGGATGCACCATCGAGTTGTAGATGGCCGATGGGGAACCGCCACCGACCTTGGTGTCTACCTTGTAGTCCTTTACTTTCTTCGCGATGTCAGCCAACTCGGGGACCGATTCAAAACCGGCCAAGGTTGTCCATGGTTCGATCCGGGTGCCTCCCCAGTTGGATCCAATTAATCCGACCGGCACGTTGAGCTCTTTGACCAAGCGTCGCCCAAAGAAATATCCTACTGCGCTGAAGCCACTGGAAGTCTTAGGACTGCATACCTGCCAATTCCCTTTGCCTTCTTCCTGAGGCTTCGGGCTGGTGGTGTGGCCTGGCACGTCGAAGAGGCGAATGAGGGGGTTGTCCGAAGCTGCCACTTCTTCATTTCCATTAGTGCTGCCTTGAAGCGGCCATTCCATATTGGACTGGCCCGAGCAAATCCACACTTCTCCTACCAATACGTCATCGAGCGAAATCTTGTTGCTTCCCTCCACTGTCAACTTGGCGCCTTTGGAGTTGGCCTTTAGGGAATCGAGTTTAATCATCCATTTGCCGTCGTCGCCCGCCTTGGTGGTCTTGGTTTGTCCGGCAAAGGAGACCGTTACCTCTTCGCCCTTTTCCGCCCAGCCCCAGACGGGGACTTGTAACTCCCGCTGCAAAACCATGCCGCTGCCGAGAACGGGTGGTAATTTAACATCAGCCGTAAGTGATGCGGAAAAAGTGAGGAGAGCCAGCGTAGACAAACAGTTAAACAGAGCGGATACTTTCATAGAAGAGATAAGGAGGTTTTGTTTGATGGAATTGAAATCCGAATTCCTCCACAGTTCTCCTCTTGAATCAAACTTAAAATATGCTAAGCCCAAAGGTTTTATGGAGACTTCTGCTTCAGTATTTGCATAACCCGCTGGTCACTCGACATAATCTCATCAATGAAAACTGTATCAGTCGCCCTACTTGCTCTCCAGTTTCTTTTTTTCTCGGCCTTTCCCGCCATGGGCAAAAAGCCCAATGTGATTGTTGTACTGGTCGACGACATGGGCTACTCGGACCTTGGGTCTTTCGGGGGGGAGGTCAAAACTCCGCATTTGGATCGCCTTGCCGCCCACGGCTTGCGCTTCACCCAGAACTATAATTCCGCCCGTTGCTGTCCGTCCCGGGCTTCCTTGTTGACGGGCTTGTATTCTCATCAGGCCGGGATTGCCAACTTTACCGGCCGGGACACAACCGACCGTCTGGGGCCGGCCTACCTGGGCAAGTTGAACAAGCAATGCATGACTTTGGCCGAGGTGCTCAAGACAGCCGGGTACGGAACCTATGGGGTGGGCAAGTGGCACGTCGGGCATGAGGAACCACCCACCGACCGGGGCTTCGACGAGTACTATGGAGATATTCGGGGGCATAGCACGAGCCAGGGGAAGGTGGGCAATGACATGCGCTTGCCCGCAGTCAGAACCGCGGAAAT
>JACNJI010000424.1 GCA_014382645.1 Verrucomicrobiota bacterium
ACACGCAAGTCCTCGGGCAAGGGGTTGTTCTCGGGAAGGTAGCCAATATGTTTTCTGACTTCGCCTTCTTCCTCTGCCAAGTCCACTCCGCATACTTGGGCTTCCCCGGAGTCTGCGCCAGTCATACCGCAGAGGATGCGCATCGTCGTACTCTTTCCCGCTCCGTTAGGTCCGAGAAACCCAACGATTTCACCTTTAGCCACTGAAAATGTGAGCCCCGATAAAGCCTTTACCCGGCCATAGGACTTGCTGAGGTCAGTTACCTCGATGATGTTCTTGGAAACCTTTCTTTCCTCGCTCATGTGGAATCTTGGTCTTGAAAGGCCAAGGCTATTCCCTTCAATGTAAGGTCGGGATCATTTTTTGTTGCGATTTCTCCAACCCTAAAAGCACCGCCGCCGGTGAGAATGACTTCACTCTCTCCATCTTCGATAATGCCCAAGGCAAACTTCACTTTTTCTAGGATGCCTAGGATCATTGCGGGGAATCCGTGAACGAGCCCCAAAGCCATCGCTTCCGAGGTGCTGCGCCCAATAGCTTCAGTGAGCGGTGTTTCCGGGAGAGTGACCCTCGGAAGGAGTGCCGCTCTTTCGGTAAGACAATCGATGAAAACTTGAGGTCCCGGTACAATGACTCCACCTTCGTAACCACCTTCGGAACTGACTATGTCGAAGGTAGCCGCAGTGCCGACGTCTATGACGATTGCCGGAGTGCCGTAAAGTCTTTTTGCCGCGAGAGAATTGGCGAGTCTGTCTTGACCAATTAGTTCCGGGGTCGGGTAGCGAATCGGTAGGTTGCCGCAATTATTGTGAGTGAGTCGAAACGGGTTTGGGGTGATGGCCCGTAACGCATCATGAACGATTTTGTCCGCGGCAGGGACCACGGAGCAAAAAGCAGTTGCCTTCAGTTCGCGGGGTAACAAACGGATGAATTCTTTCGGGTTCGCGATTAAGTCCTCAGTGAATAGAGTCTGGCAGTCCTTCACCCTCGTTCCGGAAACCAAACCGAAACGGACATTGGTGTTTCCGATGTCGACGCACAGCACACTCTCTTCACAAATTGTCATCTTTTGCCATTTAGGGTCACGTCCCCCGAAGAGTGAGATCGGAATCTTCCGTTTCTTAGCTTAATCAGCAAGGCTCCGGATTCATCTATTCCGGAAGCCTTTCCCTTTACCGTTTCCTTGCCGGATTGAGCAATGACCTGTTTGCCTGCAAGGGCATCCAGAGGCTGCCACGATTTCTTGAGGATTTTGGAGTCGAGTTTGTCGAGGCATTCTTTGTAACCTTTGAGGATAACGCCGATTGTCCCGGCAGTTAATTCATGCAAGCGGAAGCTTCCGCCCGCTTCCGACTTAAGTGACGAGGCTGTATCCTTCAGAGCTTTTGGGAAACGATTTCGAGCAGCGTTCACATTCAATCCGAGACCGAAAACTAGCGTGCGAACACGTTCGGGGTCAATAGATGCTTCCGTGAGCATGCCGCCGATTTTACGACCATTCACTACGAGATCGTTTGGCCACTTTACCATGAGATCGATTCCCGATAGCGAGCGGAGATGGTTGCACAGTCGGATGCCCAACCACAGTGTCAGCAATCTCAGTCGCATGGAAGGCATCTCCGGTCGAAAAGCGACGGAAAGGTAAAGGTTCCCTGCAGCGGGACTGTGCCATTTCCGCCCCAATCTGCCACGACCTTTTTCCTGAGAACTGGCGATGACGGCAAAGGACGCTTTTCTGCCTCCGGCGAGTTGCCGCTCAGCTTCGGAGTTGGTACTGTCCAGAGAATCGAATACAGAAATCGGACAGACCACTCCTTTCTCCCGAAGCCAAGCTTCCAGAAGGTGCTGGTTGAAATGGTCGGGTTCGGCTTCCAGGCGATAACCGCGGTTGCAGGCAGCTTCGATTTCGAGACCTTGGGAGCGCAATTTGTCAATACGGCCCCAAACCGCCACTCTAGTCATTTTTAATCGGTCGGCCAGCACGCTGCCTGATACGTAATCGGGTCTGGCGGCGAGTAAGGTTCGTAACAGGTAGCAACTGGGGTCTTCAAGTCCGGAGCGTTTGCCTTTCGGTTTTGGAGAAACTGTTCGCCTGCGACCTTTGGGATACTTTGCCATGATTTAACGGTTTGTCCAATCGAGACCCAAGTCCATCCACGAGCTGTGGTGGACCGGTGCCCCTGTGGAGAGGAAGTGGGGACTAGCGTCGGCATATTGTCTAGCTGATTCCAACGTGATGCCTCCACTCGCCTCGACCACAGCTCTACCTTGGATCTCTTCGACTGCCTTGGCGACTTCCTCTACCGAGAAGTTGTCCAGCAGTATGGCGTCGACTCCAGCCGAGAGAACGGGTGCAATCTGCTCGCGGCAATCCACTTCGACTTCAATAAGTAGGCTTGAACCCGTTGCTTTTAATCTGGCCACACTTTCGGCTAATTTATTGCCTTTAGTCGCTCGGTTTGCCGCAAGGTGGTTGTCTTTCACCAGTATGCGGTCGTTTAAGCCATATCGATGATTAAAAAAACCTCCGGTTGCGGTTGCGTACTTTTCCAACGCTCTGTAGCCAGGAGTAGTCTTGCGCGTATCTAGAAGGCCTGTGTTAGTCTCTGACAATGCTTTGACAAAGGCTTTTGATGCGGTTGCCACCCCGCTCAGCCTTTGTATGAAATTCAGCAAAGTACGTTCTGTGGCCAACAAGCCAACGGCGGCACCGCTGATGAAGGCCAACGTCTCCCCGGTTTCAACTTCGTCGCCATCACTCTTTGAGTTTTCGACCGCAGCATTCTCGACTTCAAATTCCTCTAGTATCAAGGGAATCATTTGTAGTCCGCAAGCAACGAGAGGTTCTCGAGCTACGATAGCCGCCGTTCCTTGGCCTGAAACTCCCATTGAAATGGTGGTTTGGTCGCCTGTCTGCGCTGCCTCTTTTTTTAACCCTTTTCCGTGCAAGTCTTCTTCGGCGGCAAGGCGAACAAGTTTGCGAATCGCATCCTTGTCGAGGTCATCCCACGAGAGACGTTGGCGGAAATGAGAAAGGGCGGCCGGTTCCTTCACTTTAAGAAGGCCGAAGCTTCGGCAAATTCTTGGATAAGCTGAATCGTCGGTGGGGTGTCTCTTATCACCTGCCCCGGGTTTGGCCCCACTCCCAAGTATCTTACTTGAGGCAAGCTCCTTCCCTCGAAACCTCTGGGGTAAGCTGCTTCGATTACTGAAGAAACCATTCGAGCCACATAACGTTGAGCGTTTATTGGGAAGTCGGTGAAGGATTTTGCTATTGAAAGGTCTTCAGTCCAACCCGGAAGTTCTTCGTAAACAGGTTCCAGAGTCCTTCTCAATGCTTCGTCTCGAGGTACGCTTGTTATTATTCCACCATCCGGTTTTCGATAGGCTACACATAGTTTGAGGTCTCCTTGCCATCCTTCGGCATGGGTGAGGACGTCGATCTTGTTGATAACGAAATCGTCGAAACCGCAGTGACGCAGGGCGTCTCCCTTTTCTACGGCGTCAAACCATCCGACCATTCGTTGTCGTCCCGTGGAAGTGCCGAATTCCAGCTTGGAGAGTTTTGCCCCTAGGGGATGGGATTCAGGGTCGATTTGGGTTAAAAAATGATGTGTTCCGACCTTGGTGTCGTAGGCTTTGCAGCAACCAAGCACATGAACGGGACAGGGAGGGATGCCTGCGGATAAGAAGAGTTCGGGTGTAGTCGTGTGCGAAGCCGTTACGTTTGGCGAAAATCCGTGCCGTTTGTCCAGCCAATAGGATTGGCCGAACTCAGCTACCACGTGATTGCCGGCTTCCAAGGCGGATAGAGTCGCCTCGCGTACATCGCCGATGCACGGAGCCAATTCTCGACCTGCATCCCAGTAACACTCAATGAGGTTGTGGAGATTCAAGCTGAACGGTTCGTCACCCTTGAAAATCGAAAAGTCGAACTCGTCAGAGTCGAAAATACCTTCGGAAATAGCTGGGGCATTCGCTTGAGTTTCGGCCTCTGTGAGCCGATCAAAAAAGCTATTCCATGTTTCTTCCGAAACCCGACAAACATGCCTAATCGTTCTTAGTGCTCGATCCACCCTTTGTCCGAGAGCTTTGGCAAAGGTGTCTTTGTCGTCTGAAGGAAAGCTGCTGTAGTGAATTTGCCACTGGCTGGTTTCGTCAGAGTATGCGGGACTGATGCCTCGTCCCGTGGATCCACGGTTTTCTTCACCTAGGATATTTACCCTGTAGTCTTCCCATGCTAGGTCGAGAAGACGGTGAGAAAAGTCGCTTAGTTGTGTTCTTTCATCAATCAGAAGGCGATCAAGAACACTTATTCCACGGGCCTCTAATGGACGGGCCTCCCAAAGGAACTTTCGGGGATCGGCCACAACACCGCATCCGACCAGCAGTTTGGGCAAGAGCGGTTCACCCACTCCGGAGGGAAGCAGGTTTAGTTTCAGACCCGCTGCGGTATGACCTGAGTTGGCACCACCGTTTACTTTGATTACGGCACCGGCGGATTGACCTGTACGACGCATTATGTCGTCAAGTGTTTCATGGACGACGCGGCCTTTGCCTTCGTCTCCCATGCTGATGCCGATGTCGACGATGAGTTTGGAATTGAATTCTTCTGCAGCCATTTGAAAACTACCGATACTGGATCAACAAGTTAATATAGTTCAGCCACGTCCCAAGTCGCCTCGCTTTACCTCGACTATGTCGTGGGTGGAGGCTTCTCTTTGGCCTGCCGGGCTTACTCGTAGAAAGCGTGCTTTCTCTCTAACTGCTTTAAGGTCAGATGCTCCAATATAACCGAGCCCTGATCGAATCCCTCCGACAAGCGTATCCAAGGTTTCTTGAACCGGACCGGCTACTTCCTTGAGGGCTTCAACTCCTTCAGCCGTAGTCTTGTAGGCAAGATCTTCCTTGGCGTGACCGTAGCGGGCGGCTGACCCCTCTCGCATTGCCTCCAGGCTACCCATCCCGCGATATTGCTTGTAAAGCTTCCCCTCAATCTCGATTATTCGCCCAGGAGCTTCTCGACAGCCTGCAAGCATGCCTCCGCAGATCACGGCGTCGGCAAGAGTTAGCGCCTTAACTATGTCGCCTGATTTGGTGATGCCGCCATCGGCTATTATTCTGACCCCTTTTTTCTTCGCCGCTTGAGAAGTCACGTAAAGGGCCGTCATTTGGGGTATTCCTACTCCTGCAACGATCCGTGTGGTACAAATGGAACCCGGTCCCTGTCCTACTTTTATCGCGTTGGCTCCAGCTTCTGCCAGAAATTCCACGCCTTCACCTGAAGTGACGTTTCCTGCGAGAATGTTGATTTCAGGAAATTCTTCTCTTATGGCGCGTACTGCGTCTCCAACGCCCTTGGTATGACCATGGGCCGTGGATACTGCTACAATATCGAGACCTTCATCACGCATCGCTCCCACGTGCTCTATTAGCGAATTCCTGTCTAGATTACCATCAGGTGTCCGGTTCGTGGACACCGCTGCTCCACAGATCAAGCGAAAGTTATCATCTCGAGCCGGTTTTAAATGGTCACGAGTTTCTTCCATTATTCGCTCGATGTCGCTCAAGGTGTAAAGTCCGCAAAGGCAATCCTTCTCATCCACCACGAGGAGCTTGTGAATGCCCATGTGGTCGCTAAAGAACTTGTCAGCTGTAGCGATGGGGTCGGCACC
>JACNJI010000527.1 GCA_014382645.1 Verrucomicrobiota bacterium
CCGCGATGCAATACTTTGATAATGTTGTTACCCGACTCGGCCACAGCCATAACCTCGTACTTGCTCGCCGATGGCTTTTGGCCGGCATGATTGGCAAGGTCGCGAGTGTTGCGGCGGTGATTTTTCAGTGCTGCGTCACCGATGTAATCCTTACCGAACTTGCGCATAAGGGATGCTAGATCCGCGAACTGATCGGAGGATGACACCCCGACGTCAACGTACTGTCCGCCACCAGTTTGCCGACAATGGACCGCGAGAACGTTTTTGCCGGTCTGAAGTACGTCTGCAGCGACCTTGGAGACATCGTGCGTTTCATAATTTGAAACATGCCCACCCAATTCCTTCACTAGTTTGCCGTTGAGATAGATTTGTACGTCTTCGTCGTGATGAACGTTGATCGAGAGATTGTTAGGTACGGCAGCCAGACGAAAACTTGTTCGCATCCAGATTGCCTTGCCACGCCATTCGGTTCGGACGATAGCACCCGGAGTCCCCTTGACTCCAAAACCTGCCTTGCCGGAATCCCACTTGGAGTCATCGTAGGCGATCTCGAACCAGTGATCGTCTGGTTTTTTTGTGGAGTAATTCCACGCCACCTCACCTGAGCGCGCATCATGCAGAATAACGTTCTGCTTCGCCTTGGTATTTTTGCCGGGCTTGTTAACCTTGATTTCAGGTTGGCGAAGTGCCAGTTCTTCAAAGAAGTCTTTTTCAATTTTCTCCATTTGCCTACGCAGGTCAGCATCCCTCTTTGACCACTTTTCGAACTGCTTGTCGTACTCGCCATTACCAGAAAAGCTCTCGACCTTCACTAGGTTGGCCCCGCCTTTGCCATGGTTCGATACATTGGCGAAGAAAGAAAGCAGGGAGTAGTAATCCTTGGTAGGAATGGGATCGATCTTATGATCATGGCAACGAGCGCAACCCACACTCATGCCGAGAAAAACATCGCTGGTAGTCTTTAGGATGTCATCGAGGTAGTCGTAGCGGGCGAGTTTTCGGTCTGCAGGTTCGTCGTCCCAAATTCCAAGACGATGAAAACCTGTGGCAGTAATGGCATCGGCATCGGCATCGGGCAATTCATCGCCGGCAAGCTGTTCTTGAACAAAGCGATCGTAAGGTTTATTGTCATTAAAGGCTTTGATGACATAGTCCCGAAAACGCCAAGCCATCGGTTTGTCACTGTCTCTTTCATATCCATTTGTTTCAGCATAGCGAACTAAGTCCAACCAATGGCGCCCCCACTTTTCCCCGTATTGAGGCATAGCCAGCAAATCATCGATAACTGCCTCGAAAGCGTCGGCCGAATCATCGGTCAAGAAATCGCTCACTTGATCCGGACTGGGAGCGATTCCTATAAGATCGAAAGAGGCTCTCCGAAGGAGGGCTTCCTTGGAGGCCAAAGGGTTGGGCGTTAGACCCGAAGCATCGAGTTTCGCCAAAATAAAACGATCGATCGGGTGCTTAGCCGACTTGTCTTTCACCTCGGGCAATTCGAGACGCTTAGGCTTCACGAAACCCCAATGTGACATTGTTCGTTCGTTGACCTTCGTGTTGTCTTCACCAGCGGTTACCTTGTGTCCTTCTTTCCCATGTATCTCGTCTTCGGAAGCGAATGGAAGACCAAGCTTGATCCATTTTTCGAGGACAGCGATTTCCGAGTCCTTCAGTTTGCCGAGTGGCGGCATCTCGTGATCCTCATCCTTGTAGGAAACCATTTCCAAGAGAAGACTGGTTTCGGGTTTCTCCAAGTTGACCGAAGACCCTATTTCACCTCCTATGAGAACACCCTCGCGAGTAGTGAGAAGAAGATCCCCTTTTATGCGTTCCTTTGCCCCGTGACACTTCCAGCAATTCTGCTCGAGCAGGGGCTTTGCTTCCTTTTTCCAGAAAGCGAGAGCTTCGGCGGAAATTTTCTCTTCTCCGGAAAGCCCGTTTACTAAAATTGCGAATAAGAAAAGGAGTAGAGTTTTCGGGCGCATGTTTTTCGGAAGGAATGCTGTGATCATAATTTTTTGGAAATCAAACAATTATTAGGAAAATTATCTATATTAGCCATGACAACGATCATCTTAGGCTACCTGGAAGGATACGTAACCAAGGGCGTGCGAAATTTGATCTGCGTGGTCACGAATTTGGCCACCGATTTGATGGAAATCCTTTTCCTCTATTCGTACAGATGGACCCGTAATCCAAATCGAACCGACTGGATAGCCCCGACGATCCAATACCGCAGCACCTATACAGTGCTGACCTTCGATCTCCTCCGCATGATCTACCGAATAGCCTAGATCTCTAGACTTATTAAGCTCCTCGGCAAAGTCTTTTTGCGAAGTTATGGTCCTGTCGTTAAAACGAGGAAAATCCATGTTGCTTATGAATTTTTCCCTTTCGTCGAAAGGCAATGCTGCCAGCATCGCCTTCCCGGGTGCAGCGCAATGGAGGTGAAAGCGCAATCCGGGGTTCACCTTGAAGCAAAAATTATGCAATCCGGGCACTTGCTCCAAAACAACGCCACTATCTTCCAGCAACACACCCGCCAATACCGTCTCCTTTGTCAGATCCCGCAGTCGCCTCATAACGGGCAAGGCATTTTCGAGAAATCCCGGATCACCGGCAACAGGAGTCGCCAGAGTGAGAAACTTTTCCGAAAGCACGTAACCGGAACCGTTGGGGTTTTTTCTAGCATAAGCACGCCGCTCGAGTGTGTGCATGATGCGGTAGACGCTATTAGTAGGGAAACCTAACAACTCCGACATCTCATTTACGAGCAATCCCTCGGGATGCTTGTTCAACAATTCGATAACAGAAAGAGCACGGTCCAAGCCCGGCACTTGATAACGATTTTCAGAAGATGGACTACTCATTGCTAAATTGAAACTTCAACTAACACTCAAATATCAAAAGCGTCAAGATTTAGGACATTTATATGTTGCTATACAGTCCGGTAAGGCAACAAACGAAGTCCTTGACCAATCGTTTCGATACGGAACCGACTCAAACTTGCAGGATCAGGTCAGTGCTCGAAGACAACCTGCACTTCGAAGACAACCTGCACTTCGAGTATCCCAACACAAGTGTCTTCATCGAGCGTCACCTTGATTCGTACTCCGTCCGATAATTTTGGTCGCGAGCAGTTACTTTTCGGATGGCTTGGAAACTTTTAGATCCCGCAAGGCGATGACTTGACAGCCAGCATCTTTCAAATGCTTCATGTAAGCCTCGAATTTCTTCGGGTCAGTGTTCACCCAAGGGTGCTGGACGTCGGGGACCCCATGAAAAGTCATCACCGCGATCTTGCCGTCGACTGCCTTGGCTACCGCCTCCTTGAACTGCTCGAGCGTGCTCTTCGGTTTGCCGTCGAAGGCTTGCGGCATGAGGAGTGGGTCATCCCTGACTGGATCGTAAGCCCGAGATCCCCCGGTACGGGCAAAGCGGTAGCCTCTGACACGCAAAATGCCTACGGCTCGGTCACTTGTCTGGTAAGCAGGATAGCAAAAGCTGACAGGTTTGGGTATTCCGTGTTTTTCGCATTGCTTCTCGATATACTCGACATCGGCATTCATTTGCTCGGCTGTTTGTCTGGTCACCGTCAGGTGCCTGCGAGTGTGGTTACCGATCTCAAAGCCGTCCGCATGGAGCTTCTTGATTTGTTCCCAAGTCATGTAATTCTTCTTGTCCTTGGCAAAGTCGAAGCCTTCGGTGATGAAGAAGGTCGCTCCAAAGCCATACTTCTTAAGCAGTGGAGCAACATAGGTAGCCTGACTGGCGACTGAGTCGTCGAAGGTTAAGACCACGGTTCCGGGATTCTTCTTTTCGGCGGCGAGATTGATAAGGCACAACAGGAAAACAAGGAAAATGGTTAGCCTCCTGCAAAGGGATGGAGTTGTTGAGTTCATCTAAGTGTTTTGTATGGGGATAGATGAATGATAAGCGACAGGCAATCTCGATCAGACTCGCGTTGAGTATGGAGCGGTTATAGCGATGTGAGATGATAAAAATACCCCTAGTGGTAGCTTCATCCTTCTTCGCATGTGCTCCTGCCTTGTACGCCAAGCCTCTCGTCGTTGCTCATCGAGGCGCATCGCAAGATGCCCCTGAAAACACTTTAGCGGCCTTCATGCTGGCATGGGAACAGGGGGCGGATGCGATTGAAGGCGACTTTCTTCTCACCAAGGACAATGAAATCGTGTGCATTCATGACAAAAGCACCGAACGCCTAGCCGGCCGGAAACTCATCGTCAAGGGATCGACCCTCGCTCAATTGCAGGAACTGGATGTTGGTTTGGGCAAGGGAGGAAAATTCACGGGCACGAAAATCCCTACGATTGCCGAGGTGCTTGCGACGATTCCAGCGGGCAAAAAAATCTTCATAGAGATTAAGTGCGGAAAAGAAATCATCCCTCCTTTGCTCGAAGAAATCAAGAAATCCGAGCTTAATGACGAACAGGTGACGATGATTTGCTTCAACACAGAAGTCGTCCGAATGCTCAAGATCAAGGCCCCCCAGCACAAGGTCTATTGGCTCTCAAACTTCAAGCGAAATAAGGAAGGTCACTGGGTTCCTTCCCTAGAGACCGTACTCCAGACGCTCAGTTCAACCAAGGCAGATGGGCTCGACTCCCACCACGGTATCCCCGAGCATACGGCAAGGCGCATCCAAGAGGAAGGCTTCGAGTGGCACGTATGGACAGTCAACGATCTGAAAACCGCCAAACGCTTGAAAGCGCTCGGAGTAGAATCAGTAACCACCGATGTGCCAGGGCACTTGAAAAAGGCCCTCTGAACCGGCTCCTTCCAATGCTTTCAGCATCAAGCCGATCCGGGCAACGAAATAACTTGCACAGGCGAGCGCTCGAGCCAACTCCGGGCCAATTGGGCGCTTCTGTGGAATCCCGTGTCGAATTCGCAATTCAAAGGAAGAGTGCAAACTCGTAGTCGCCCAACCGAACGGCTCACCTCGCAAAGCGCTTTAAGAACAACTTGCTCTACCGCTGGTACTGGTGCCAGCGGTCAAAAACTATAGAGGAGGATTTCTTCCGCGAGCGACCCGTTTCGGGAGTTGAATTCGGGATTATCGCCGGAAACAAAGGACAGAAAATAACTTTTTCCGAATCCAATGACGGGCTTATTGCAGTGGAAGCTACCAAGCTTTAGGGGATGAGCGATCCTAGGTTACTTTCCAGTCCTCGACTTTGGCATTTCAGCTCCGTGAATACAGCCGAAAGGAAAAGAAGAAAATAACAAAGGAAATGGGGTTTCGTTTCAGGCTATTTCTTTTTCGTAGGTTTCTTTTTACTCTTTGGGCGTTTAACCTGGAGGTCGACTTCCTTGGCCCAATCTTCCCAGCGAGTTTTCATTTGTAAAACCCGTTCAGGATAAGCGGAGACAAGGTTTTTTGTTTCCGTGCGATCCCTGCTCAAGTCATACAACTGCCAAGGATCGCTCTTGTGTTGGACGAGTTTCCAAGAATTTTCCCGGATGACTTGCCAGCCACCATATTGAAAAAAGAGTGGCTTTCCCCTATGCAACTTCCCCCCCGTAAAGGTCGGGGTTAGGCTAATGCCGTCCAAATCGGGAAGGTTTCCCGGATACACCGATCGTTCCCCTGCCAGCCCCGGTCAGCTGGCCACCAAACAAATCCATCGTCTTCGAGCTCTCGACGACCCTC
>JACNJI010000428.1 GCA_014382645.1 Verrucomicrobiota bacterium
GGAGGTCATTTCATGGAGTGGAATAATTTCTCGTGGGCGCTTTTTCGTCGTTGTCCCGCTGTAGTGCTGATGGATGCGGTGTGCGTCGTGACAGGTGTGCCGGAGCAGTACGACGGGATGCCCAGCGGTTTCCGCGCTGTGCAGTTCTGGGACAGTCAGGTGAAGCACTATTTCCTTAAGCTTTTTGGGCGCCCCGGGCGTTCGACGGTTTGTGAATGCGAACGTGTTACAGGGGCCACTATCGCCCAGTCGCTACACCTCATGAACTCCCCTAACTTGCAGCGAAAGCTCTCCCATCCGGGCGGTACCGTCAAGCGCCTCTTGCTTCGTCATTCCGAAGACGCTGAACTCGTAAAGGAACTCTACCTCGCATGCTACAGCCGGAAGCCCACAACGGAGGAGGTCCAAACTGCCATCGACTATATACCCGAGGACAGTCTTTTACGCGAAAAAGCGGTGCAGGATCTGGCTTGGTCTTTGCTCAACTCACTGGAATTTATCTTTAACCATTGAAGGTTTTGAGATAACTTTAAATCGATGAGGGATTCCAAATTATGACTGAGAGAAGATTTTGCGATGGTTGGGGCAGACGAGATTTCCTCCGAATAGGCGCGGCAGGAGCCTTGGGCCTGAATATGTCACTCCCAAAACTTCTTCAAGCCGAGGCATCCGGAAACTCGCTTACGGCAAAGAAAGACGTCTCGTTCATTTTTGTTTTTCTCAAGGGAGGGCTTAGCACCATCGATACGTTCGACATGAAGCCTGATGCGCCGAGCGAAATTCGAGGGCCATTTCAATCCATACCCTCCAACGTTCCGGGTACTCGCGTCTGTGAGAAAATTCCTAACATCGCCAAGGTGATGGACAAGTTTTCGATTATTCGGTCCTTCACTCACCGGAATGCCGGACACGGTCCTGCAGACCATTACATGCTCACGGGGTATCATCCCGTCGGTGGATTCGACGGAGGATTGAAACCCAACAACCAGCACCCTGCTATGGGGTCAGTTATTTCTCACAAACTTGGACCGCGAGGCGCCATTCCGCCGTATGTTTGCCTGCCGAACATGCACAACAGCGGAAGCTCAGCCTATCTGGGACCCGAGGCAGCCCCATTCACGATCGAGGCGGACCCCAGTTCCCCGGGATTTGCCGTACCTGACATGCAACCCCCTTTCTCGATCGAGGCCAAGCGCATCGATGACCGGAGAAGCCTTTTGTCAAAGGTGGATCGCTTTCACAAAAGCATGGAGGCGAAAGCGAACCGAGGGACGCGAGAACTTGGCGTCTTTGCCCAACGAGCCACCGAGTTGATGACGAGCAAGGCGGCCAAGGAGGCCTTCGACATCAACAAGGAATCCGATAAGCTTCGGGATGCCTACGGCCGGAACACGCTCGGCCAATCCTGCCTTATGGCCCGCCGACTAGTGGAGGCCGGCGTTCGATGCGTGACCGTCGAGCATTCCAATTGGGACACCCACTACCACAATTTCCAAACCCTCCAAGACGACCTGCTTCCGAAATTCGACCAAGCGATACCCACCCTCTTCAAGGATCTTGACTCGCGAGGACTTCTTCAGAACACCCTCGTTTTGCTAACCGGTGAATTCGGTCGCACCCCAAAGATCAACGATTCCGCCGGGCGCGACCACTGGAGTCGTTGCTTTACTGTTGCGTTGGCAGGCGCCGGAATAAAAGGCGGGCGCGTGTTGGGTAAAAGCGACAAGTGGGCCATGGATCCCGCGGAAGACCCCTATGGACCGGAAGACCTGTGCGCTACCGTCTATAACCGCATGGGCATTGATCCGCGAAGCGAGATGCACACACCGGATGGTCGGCCAATTATGGTTACCAACAACGGTAGAGTCATCCAGGATTTGCTGTAACCGTGAAGCGAGCTTCCTCCATCATCGCTCTGGGGTTGGCCGTATTCGCACAAGCCGAACCACCGGACATCGAATATGTTTTTCCCGCAGGTGGTCAGCGGGGAACGACTATTCAAGTGCGCGTGGGGGGGTATTACTTTCACGGAGAAGCACATTTCGAAATGCTTGGGTCGGGCGTAAAGTTCAAGTCGTCGATCAAACGGACCGAGACGGTCTGGTTCGATGGGCCAATGATCCAACAACCTTTGTCCTCTAGAAAAGAGGGCTACCCGAAGGACCATTTGGGAGAAATCACGATCCATGGTGACGCACAAATTGGTCACCGTCTCTGGCGATGCTGGACCTCTCAGGGAGTCACGCGACCCCTCAAATTCGTGATTGGCGACCTTCCCGAGATCACTGAACTTGAAGTCGCGGGTAATCCCATTCCGAAAGAGGTGGTATTGCCCGTCACTATAAATGGACGCATCTTCCCTCGTGAGGACGTCGACCTCTGGTCATTCGAGGCAAAAGCCGGCGAAACCATTGTTTGCGACGCGGCCGCCAAACGGTTCGGTTCTCCCCTTTCAGCCGTAATGTTCATTCGGGATTCAGAGGGGAATTCCATCCAAACGGAAAAGTTCTTTAAAGGCGGAGATTCCGTTTATTGGTTCAAGGTTCCGAAAACAGGACGTTACGAGGCAAGCATTCACGATGCCCGCTTCGAAGGCTTACAGAATCATGTTTACAGACTCACCATAAAGAGAGCACCTCAAATCATCTCCGCGTACCCCCTTGGCGGTCGACGCGGTTACACCTTTCAGGCTGAATTAATTGGTCCCGGCCTCAAAGGAGAGATGGCCGACATCCGATTGAAAGGTGACTCGGAGAACCTCCAAACCATCTCGATCAAGAGCTTCGGCCATGCCACCTTTGCCATTGGCGAACACCCCGAGCACCTCGAGCCGGCAAAGTCGCCCATATCTGTACCCGCAGTACTAAACGGTCGTATCCTGAAACCCGAAGAAACCGACAAGTGGGCCATAGCAATGAATGAAAAGGAAGGCATCTCCCTAGACCTTTCAGCATCAGTACTCGGCAGTCCTCTTGACTCCGTGTTGGAAGTGCTGGACGAGGAAGGTAAACAACTGAGCACCAATGACGACAGCACCAAGGGTCAACTGGACTCGAAACTGGACTTCACCGCTCCCAAGAGCGGCGTTTACACCCTTGCAGTCAAGGATCGTTTCGCCTCCCGCGGTGGCCCCTCCTTCGCCTATCGACTGACCGTAACGCCGCTGGCTACCCAACCGAATTTTTCTCTCACGCTCGCCGACTCGCACTTAAACATCGTACGCTCCACCGAACCCATCACGGACGAGACAAAGCCCACGGGCTCCAAACTGCGCGTTACGGTGGATAGAAAAGGAGGGTTCAAGAACGAGGTACTCGTAAGCGTCGATGGCCTACCTCCGCACGTGAAGGTGTTCAACTCAACTATCGCCGCGAATAAAGATTTTACAGACCTTCAATTCACCGTTCCACCCAAAACAAGAGTCGGCATTCACAAGCTAACGGTTAAAGGAACCGGCGACGTCGGCGACCATAACGCCTCACGCTCTGCCGCCGTTCCGGAAGGCTTGGATCATCTCCTATGCGGAATTGCTCCTCCCGTTCCTTTCAAGCACCAAGGTCAATACCTGTTCCTCGCCGGCACACCCAGTGGCTCGACTTATCACCGTCCCTACGCACTGGATCGGGGTGGTTTCGAAGGCCCATTGATCGCCCGTTTAGCCGACAAGCAGATTCGACATCTTCAAGGCGTCACCGACCGTGTTCTGGATATTCCTCCGGGAAAGAAAGATTTCAAGTTTCCCATAGCGTTGCCCTACCGCATTGAGATCGGTCGCACAAGTCGAGTACAAGTTATGCTGGTAGGCGAAATTACAGATTTCGACAAGACGAGGCACACGGTCAGCTACACTTCCGGCGAACGCGACGACCAGTTCATCTGCGTCCCCTCAGCCGGATTAGTCTCGGTTGAAACGGCTGCCGACTCCTTTTCCGTTCCCCCCAACGAAGCCTTCACTATTCCAGTGACCATCCGTCGCACCGCAAACACCTTGAAGCTGCCCATGTTAGTCGAACTCATTCAGCCCGACCATGCCAAAGGCATCCTTGCAGAAGCCGTTGAATTGGCGCCTGGCCAAGAGGTCGCCACCCTAAAAGTTCTAACTGATGAATCTCCGGGTCCCCTTAACGCTCCCTTTACCATTCGCGCTCGGACAATCGAGGCTCCGCGCCACGTCGCCGAGAAGAAAATCGAGTTTGTTCCACCCATCAAATAGTCGACTTGCTCTTTAAGGACCGATCTCAGCCACCTCCATAGCAAAACTGAACTGCTTCGCGCCATACTGCTTGGGAAACTAAACTAAACTACAGGTTTTCAAAGCTAAGTATTTATTTTTCTTTCGAAAACGTTGCGTCTCGCGAAAGACGAGACCATCAAAGTCTATATGTCTATATTTCGTATAAGAACCATGACCTCCGATGATTGGATAGAGGTCGCTGAAATGATTCACGTTTCCCTCAATTACTGGTATGCCAGCAAGGGTGACGGGCCAAAGTTGAAGTGCGGTCCCGAGCATGTCCAACTGCATTGCCAAGTGAACGAGGCTCTCGATCCCGGGCGTTGCTTGGTGGCCGAGATGGAGAGCACAGGGAGACTGGCTGCCTGTTGCTTCTACCACCCTAGGGAAAGGCATGTTTCGCTTGGTATTATGGCGGCTCACCCGAATTACTTCGGTACGGGAGCTGCCAAAGCCATTCTCGGCGAAGTCATCACCTTTGCCGAAAAGGAAGAAAAACCCCTGCGTCTCGTTTCAAGCGCTATGAATCTGGATTCGTTCTCGCTCTACAATCGAGCTGGATTCGTGCCTTACGCCATGTTTCAAGACATGCTCATCGACGTACCCTCCGAGGGACTCGACTTGCCGGAAATCGAGGGAGTGGAGGTAAGAACAGGGCGAGTAGAGGACGCTCCTGCAATGGCTGCTCTAGAGCGAGAGATCAGCGGTGTCGAAAGAGAGAGCGACTTTCGCCATTTCTTGGAGAATCGCGAGGGCATCTGGCACGTATCGGTGACCGAGCACGCTTCGGGTGGACTGAACGGCTTCCTTTGCTCGGTCACTCATCCCGGTTGCTCACTAATAGGTCCCGGAGTTTCCCGCAACGACCGACAAGCAGCCGGTCTTCTAAGGGTGGTGCTCAATCACGAACCCGGACGCACTCGCGTCTGGCTCGCCCCGTGCGACAAAACCGAACTCGTGCAGACCTGTTATTCTTGGGGCGCCCGCAATTGCGAGCTCCACATGGCTCAGGTTCGGGGAGAAACATTTCCCATTTCAGGTGTAATCATGCCGACATTCATGCCGGAAACTTGGTAACTCAAGTCCTAGGAGCTCAAGAGTCCAAGTACTTCGCTCACGATGCTTTCCACCTTGGCTAGCCTGCCTACTCCTTCGTAACCGCACGCCAGTTCACCTTCTTCGGGATCGATGAAGCGGACGCCGCGTTCCCGTAATACTCGAAGATTTTCGCGGGTCGCGGGATGTTCGTACATCTTGCCGTTCATGGCGGGAGCCAGCACAATCTTTGCTCGAGTGGCGCGGAGCATGGACTGAACGCGCGCGGTAGCCAGACCGTGTGGCGAGTCGGCGCGCCCGTCGGCGGGTCCGCCGCCCACCCGCCACCGGCCGCCGCTATGACGCACGCGCGG
>JACNJI010000272.1 GCA_014382645.1 Verrucomicrobiota bacterium
CGGCCCAACTGTCCAACGAGTGCTTTGCCGGAGGCATGGCCGGCCTCGTCTTCCAAGAACTGCGGGAAGCCCGAGCCCTCGCCTATTCCGCTTGGGGAAACTATTTTGCGGCAAGTCGTCCGGACGAGGAAAACATTCTCGTTGGGGCCATCGGATGTCAGGCAGATAAGACGATCGAAGCAGTGATCGCTTTCCTCGAACTGCTTGAGGACATGCCTTTGAACGAAAAACGATGGGATTCAGCCCAAGAAGCCCTTGAGAGCGCCTACCGCACCAACCCTGCTCGTTTTCGGCAAATCCCCGGAGCCGTTTACGACTGGACACAGCTGGGGCTCAAGGAAGATCCAAGAAAAACTCGTTTCCAAGTCATTGAGTCGGCCACTATCGAAACTCTCAAAGAATTCTATGAAAGAGAGATCCAGCCTCGCCAAAAACTAATTTCCATCGTGGGCGACTCAACAAAAATCGACCTGCAGGCACTCGAGAAGATTGGCCCGGTCACCAAGGTTTCCAAAGACGATCTCTTTACCTATTGAGTTTCGTCCGAATAGACGAGGGCTTACCTGTGTCGCCCTCGTGAACCGTTGACGGGAGCCGGCAACGGTTCAATCAGATCGTTGAAAAATTCATAGATTTTGTCGCACTCTTGGCCTTTCTGGCGAAGATCCTTTATTCGTAGGTAAACTCGCTTGGATTCTCCTGATTTCATATCGGTCATCAGGCAACGACAAGTGACTCGGCCATTGTTTGTGGGCACCTCCTCCACTTCCACCATCCCCACTACCCGAGAGATTCCAGTTTCGAGATCAGAGGATTCCACACACAACGACACCCGCTTAGTTTCAAAATTAAACAAACGGGTATAACTCAACGGTCGTCCGGCTTGCTTCTCGACCAAGCCATCCAAACCGCCTCGAAGAACATCAACTATCTCGGCAGCACGATTCATTTCAACCGTGCAATATCCTTACGGCTTCCCTAAATTAGCAAACTCGAATTATTCACATTCAGATGAATCAAGAAGCTAAACGCACAGCCCAAGAAGAACTTGACGGCAATTATGCGGATAGGGAACTCCTCGCGGAATGCATTGCGACAGCCGATGGTGACGAAGTCCGCGCACGCCAGATATACCTGCACCGCAGAGCCGCTGAACTTACAATCGATCGCGATGACATCGACCAACGGGAAAAATGGCCCATGCTCACTCCGCTTCTCATCCTCTATTCGATTGGTACGATCGGGGTACTTGCCCTCGTATTCTGCTTTCTGGCAGGTAGGCTGGGTTGGTGGTGACCAACCTAGAACCGCCAACACATGATCACGATTGTGTCCGGCGGACAAAACGGTGGCCGACCCGCCGAGCCGACCTTGGCCTAGGTCATCCCAAACAGCAACCCCCACGCAGGCCATTGCCACGCCGGGCACAGAGTCGAGGACGGAACCATTTCACGGAAATACAAACTTCATGAGACTGATTCGACATCATATGCCCAACGCACTCGATTGAACGTCGAGCGGGCGGACGTCACCCTCATCGTGTCTCAAAACACAGACCCAGCGGGTGGAACGCTCATCACCTTGGAACACGCTCGGAAGACTAAAAAACCTCACCTCCTCGTTACGCCTAATAACCTCTCCCAAGCCCCATTCCTTTTGAGGCAATTCACCTAGCATCATAAGGTGAATATTCTAAACGTCGCAAGCCCTCGAGCCTCCTCCTCTCCAACCGTCTACAGGATCACTTTCGACCTCTGGCAAACCACCTTCGGATAGCTCCCTCGGCGCCCCCTTACCGAAAACTCTTTACGTAAGGATAAAATATTTACGCATACATATCCACCTCATCAATCACCATTCCCGCACGCCACAGCAAGCTCAACTAGAATCTAAATATACCTAATAGAATAAGGAGTTAAAGCAATATCGTAAGGTTTTTGTAGCTACACAATAAACCGCAAGAAAAAACCTCCTTGCGTAAGGTCTTTTTACTTGCGCAACAGCATTCAGACACTAACAACCTAGTCATGAATTCCTTTGCAGACGACCTTTCAACTATCCTAAGAGAGCATCCCGAAAACCTCACTGCTCTCGCCAAAAAAGCAGGCATAAGCCGCCCATCTCTCTATGATCTGATCAACGGGAAAAACCTCCCGCGCCCCACCACTCTAGACAACTTAATTGCCGCCCTCGACCTATCCGAAAAAGCCGCCCAAAACCTCCATGACGCACACCGCTCGGAACGTCTCCGAACCACCCGAAAAGAACAGGAGACCCTCCTCCGAGAAAAGAAAACTCTCCTATCCGAAGTAAGCGACCTTCTCCTGCAAAAGGGCCATGAAATCTCTCGCTCCAACCACTCGGGCGGACCCGACCTAATCCTGCGTTCAGGTTCCCGCCGCATCCCACTCCACATTAGCCCGCTTCTAACAGAACACCCGACCGTACTCGGGCACCTACTCGACACCATGCACACCTTGTCCACCCCCACAGGATACGCCTGTGTTCCCAAGCTCACTCAGGCGGATAGATCCTACCTACCCCTCTATTCAAAGTACGGCGTAAAAATCCTAACCCCAAAGAACCTCCTGAGAGAACTCAAGTAAACCTCCTGCGAGGAAAGCCCCAACTTGTGCCCCACAAAACGCCAAAATGCCACATCTCCGGCCAAGATGATCTCCGATCTCGGCGAACAGAGACTTCGATTTACGCGTAAATAATTGACATACGGATACTTATGAGAATTGTCGAGTTCCCAGCTCCCCTCCCCTGCCCCACCGAAGCACTTTCCCTTAAAATAATTTGCCCGCACGCCATAGGGCACATGTATCCATCGTAAGAGCCACGCTTACGTGAAGGGCTGCCCCCATCCAAATGGATCGAGTTTTCAAGCTCATAAAGCCAAGGATTATCCCCGCGGCGATTGCAGCGAAAGTTTCGGGCATGGGCTTTCCGAAGTGAATCATGCAGTAAGGCACCATCATCACGAAAATCGCGTATGCGCCAAACTGGCGGCGAATCCCATGTAGCAGAAACCCCCGAAAGAAAAACTCAAGCCCTACGAATTGCAAAAAATAGGCACCTTCCCAAATCCAGAACCGAGGCCACAAAGGTTCGTTCGGAAAAGGTTCGAAAAAGGGATATGACGCTTGAAATCCCTCGGAACGGGAAGCCACCAACACGATCGGAACCATCGCGACCAGCATTAAGAAGTACATCCACCACAAGGAGAAGACCCCCTTAAGCTTCACGCCATAGTCCCCTAAGCTTTTCTTACATACGAATCTTATGAACATGATGGGTGGGACGACATATAATAGAGTTTGGCCACATGCCCAATAAAGCAAGAAGCCAAAACGATAATTCTCCTGAGACATCCAAGTCTCGGCATTGATCATTCCCGAAAAACTACTTTCCAGCCAATGGAGAAACCCGGCGTATTCCGCAGGTCGCAACAAATACTCCTGCAGGCTCAGAACCACCGCGACCAATACCAATACCCCGACCACTTGCCAATCGGGCCCGACCGAATTCTCGGATTTGAGGTAAGCGTTTCGTTCGCGTTCGGCCTCGGCCAGAGGTTCGGACACGAAGAAAATAACAGTTTTGAGCCAACTTTCTTTGCCCTCCATTACTCAAAGACTACCTTGAGAAGGAGAACGGTCAAGCCCAGCTGGCTCGAAACTCATTCAAAAACCTCTGTCTCCGAGCCTACTCGGGCCTCTGCTGTTTCAGACTCCGAACCGGGCGGGAGAAGTTCCTTCCACTCCTTCGACCAGCGATTTAATGCTGCAAAACCAGTCAGTGAAAGTCGTTCCTTCACATCCATGACCTGCCGTTTAGCCTTTCCCTACTTGCGGTCGTATTCCACTAACTTGTCTGCATTTACCCCGGTTATCCGAACTATTTCAGCATCGCGCTCAGCCCGCTTTTGGGCATACTCGATAGCAGCATTCGGTTAAGAGAAGGTTTCCGACAAGGACATACGCGAACATTTTCAACGCTTCGCCGGCAGCAGGAACCATTAAATATTTCTCGGGAGGGGGAAAGGACATCATCGAGGAGTAATTCGAGACGAAACGGGGAAATCACAGGCTCCGTATTACGCTTTTTTTATTGTGAATACGGCACGGGAGAGATTTAAAAAACAGCGGAATACCCCTTTTTTTTAAAAAAAAGCGACTCCAAAACTTAATCTCACCCAAAACCACATTCTGCTTTCATGAAAAAGTCTCTCGAAGCTTGCGTCCTTTCAATGTTCCTATGCCTTTCGGTTTCTCCAGTTTGGGCGGCAAAACCTTTCCCCAAAGACCCCGCAGAACGAGCCAAGGCACTCGAGCGCTACAAGGAAGGTCTAGGATTGTACGCTAAAGGACAAAAATTCCAAAGCGACGGAAAATACGATGAGGCAAATGCCACATACGGCCAAGCCATGGTCTTGTTCCAAGATGGCCCAAAACCTGACATGGCCAACTGCTACAACAGGCTCGGCAACGCCTATCTGGAGAAAACTCCTAAAAAATCCCTGTGGTATTACTCGGAAGCCTTGTCGATTCGCAGGCAGGATCATGGGGAGGAACACGAAGCAGTTGCCGCGAGTCACAACAATGCAGGAACGGCCTGCATGAAAATGAAGGAATACAATCAGGCGATCGCTCACTTCGAAAGCTCGATGGGTATCTTTCGCCGAGCAACCTCGGCAAAAGACAAAAGGCAGGTCGGTGCCGCCCACAACCGACTAGGCAATGCCTACACTGCCAAGAATAAACACGGCGAAGCAAAGCGGAATCACGAAAAAGCCTTGGAGATTTTCTTGAAGGTATTCGGACCGAATCACCCTAATGTAGCCCGCTCAAAACGCGATCTAGGTTATGCGATGATCCAAAATAAGGAAAAGAAGCAAGGGCTAACCATATTGAACGAAGCCAAAGACATCTTCATTGCAACAGAAGGAGCCCAGTACATCGAAACTCTTGAGCTCATCCAAAACATAAAGAAACTGCGATAGGAAGAGCTTGTTGCTTAGGGTGCCGCGAGAGTACGATCGGTCCGAGATTCGGCGAAGCATCTGCAGGGGGTTGCTCTATTTTGCCTTAAAGATATTATGTGAGATATAATTAAGCGACAAGGGTGCATTCATTTCGAGAAGACCCAAACCTAGTCCGAAGAAAAGCAAAATCATCAACTGATGCCCTCCCGTAGAAGCTGTTGCAAAAAAAATTGCATCGCAGGAAGATTCATGCTTAAAATTATTCGCTCTTTTACCTACACAGTATAAATTCTCTGAAATCGATTGGATCCCCCTCCCTAAACCTTTATTTCACTTTAGGAATCTGCATTGCCAATTATTCTTAAGTTTCCCTGTGTAAAACTTTCATTCCAAAAAATCTGATCATATAACGCTTTCAAATTTCAGTTTCTTCATTTTTTTTACGCCTAAACTACTATGAATAAAAATCTTCGTCTCTTCGGAACATCCATCCTAACACCCCTTTGGCTTGCACTTTTCGTAGTCATTTCCCCAACAACTGCTATTGCCGACAACCACAACAACGATTCTCAAGGCGAACAAGGGCACGATGAAGGGAATCAGACCGCGGGCACCGACGAACAAGGCGAACAAGGGCACGA
>JACNJI010000534.1 GCA_014382645.1 Verrucomicrobiota bacterium
TGCCCTTAAAAATGGTTGGCTCAAAAATGCGGAAGCATTGGTACAAAGTGCATATGGACTCCAAGCGAATGCAGCTGACACTTGGGCCTTGATCGTGAACGAGAACGACACGGGTGGATACGCCGCGTTCGTCAAGACGTCTTGGGACGGGACAGGTACCGCCGACGTAATGGAAATGCAATTCGACCTCCCTGACTTTTCTGCCCCTCACACTGTAGGACCCTCAGAAGCGGATAGGGTTGTCGCCCACGAAATGGTGCACTTAATACAAGCCCAAAATTCATTCTTTGGCGATATCGTGGACGGCAACGGACGACGAGGTTCATGGTTTAAGGAAGGGCTTGCCGAAATGATTCACGGCGGAGATGACCGTGTTAGAGGTATTCTGGGCAATACACTTCCAAGCGATAGCGACATAACCAACTTACTCAATGAAGTAGGAACTGGAGACGAATCCTGGACAACCAATGAGCAATATGGTTCCGCCTATCTGGCGGCACGTTTTCTTCATTATAGCATAAAAGATGCTGGGAAATCGGCTGGCGGCTTCAATGGAGGAGCAGACGGCGCAAAGGCCTTAACCCAGTGGATGGCAGATCGCTTCAATAACGTAGGAGGAGCTACCGCAGCGGACAGTGGCCTAGATACAGGGATTGCCGCCTTCACTGATTATGCAAACAATGACGCTTTTCTAGCAGCCTTCAAAGGGGCGGACGGTTTGTCATACGTCAAAGACGCGGGGAAATTCGATTATGCGAATAGCATAGGTAACGCCGACACGGGAGCCATTGGAAACGCCGACGCAGATAGTGGAGCTGCCAAGGATGGACAAAGCGTCGTAGATGACGTCGCTGGTTCACCTACCGACTTGACTCCTACTTACGAGACAGAAAAGGGAAGCTTGGCGGCTACCATTGATGGCTCGGGGGAAACCTGGAATCTTCAATCCGTTAATACGATAACGGTAAGCGACACCACAACCTACAATCTTGAGAGCATAACCAACGCCCGCGGCACTCTAACCCAACTCACGGATTGGATGACAAACTTGTCCTCGGAACGCTCCTCGGTGGGAGCCAACCTGAGTCGTCTTGAGAAGGAAATGGACAACCTGAGTCGAAAAATGGGGAGCAGGGAAATGGCCGTCAGCAGAATCGAGGATACAGACGTAGCCCGTGAAAGCACCAAGTTCGCCTCCAACCAGGTGAGATTGCAGGCAAGCGTGGCAATCTTGGCCCAAGCCAAGCAGACGAACGTAATGCTGGCCGATCTTGTACGCGGCGTAAACGTCGGCGGATAGGATTCCCCTACCCTTCCTCCTCGCCCGTAGCGAGCCTCGCGATCCCTTTCAAGTCCAGCTTTCCCGTGGGTAACATGGGAATTTCGTCCACCGGCTTGATTTTCTTGGGAATCCACAAGTTGGCCAAGCCCGCCTCGGAAAGTCGCTTCCTCAAGTCGTCGAAATCCACCTCGGGAACCGCAAGCAAAACGAGGCTCTCCCCTTTTACGGGATCGGCCTTGCTGCCGATGGCTACGAGGGGTTTGTCGCTGTCCTCTATACCCAAAGCCTTTGCCACCGCTTGTTCCACCGTGCCGTGCGGAACCATCTCGCCCCCGATCTTGGAAAACCGTGAAAGGCGACCCTCAATGAAAAGAAATCCGTCCTCGTCGAACCGGCCAAGGTCGCCCGTATGGAACCAACCGTCACCCGGCAATACCTCGAGGGTTCTTTCGGGTTCCCCAAGATAACCACCAAAGACATTAGCCCCACGGAAGCAGAGCAGGCCCGTGTCCGTAGGCTTGCGGGGCTCTCCCGTATCGGCATCTAAAACGCATCCGACCACGCCCGGCATAAGTTTGCCCACGGAACCCTTTCGCGTACCCGAATCGGGTAAGTTAATACTCAGCACGGGGGAAGTTTCCGTCAGTCCGTAGCCCTCCAGGTATTGGCAATTGAAGGCATTCATGAATTTGTCGGCAAAACCTTCGGGAGTCTTCTCGGCACCCGAAACGATAAAGCGCACACTGGCAAAGTCTTCCTCCGTTCCTTTCCTTAAAAAAGGCCGTAAAAAGGTGGGCGTCCCCAATAGAACGCTTACCTTTTGCTCGCGAATGGCGGTTAGGCCCTTTTTCACCTCCAAAGGGGAAGGCACGGTAACGAGCTTGATTCGTGCGAACAAGGCGAACCACAAGGTGACGGTAAAGCCGAAACTGTGAAAGAGAGGCAGGTTGCCCAACAAAGTCTCGCCTTCGGGGATTATCGCGATTGTCCTGATCTGAAGGCAGTTGCTCAGCAAGTTGCGGTGAGACAAAGCCACACCCTTTGGCATCCCCGAACTGCCGCTGGTAAAGAGAAGACCCGCTTCCGAATCGCCTCCCTTGCGCGGTATTTTCAGCAAAGAACTCGCCAATCCGCAAGGCAAGGCAAGCACCAAGGCTCTACTCAAAAGACGAAGCTTGGAACCACGAATTTCCTGCAAGGCGATCCCGACATCCAGGAAACCGGGAATCCATGGAAAATCCTTTAGCTTCGCACGAACTTTCTCGGCGCTCAGCAGCAAATCGAGACTCGCCCGTTCAATGGAACTCTCCACCGCCGCCCTGCCCAGAGAGAAATTCAAGTTCACGGGCACCTTGTCCGCAAAGATTACCGCCAGATTCGCAACCACTCCACCTATACCGGGAGGAAGGACGATGCCCACACGCTTGGCGGACGTCGCCTTTTTCAGCCTATCCGCAAGCAGGGTGGCCAAAACCAACAGCCCTTGCGCATCCACCTCGGTGGTCTTGGCTCCGGCGTAGTCAACTACGGCCACTCGCTTAGGATCCGCATGCAAGGAACGGAACACCTCGTAAGCCAAATGACTTTCCAAAGTCTTTTCATGCTTGCTGCAAAAAGATGCTTCATCCGCATCCACTACTTGACCATTTTCACTCACGGATGAGAACTAATTCCGGATATGGGCGATGTTGCGAGAAAAAAACTGCTCAGACGGCACCTGACCATGGCTTGTGACTCCCTCAGTGCGGTTGTACCTTAAGTAATCCATTGGGCGTGACAATCCTTGCACAATCTTGTCATTGCAAGTCCGTCAGGGCTTGGCCATCCAGTCTCTTAACTTTGTGTCATTGCGAGGAAGGTCTCGCAGAGAACTGACGCGGCAATCCAGTCTGGGTCGTTACGTGGGATGCCCGGACGATGCGATGGGATGCCTGATGGTTCCGCTGGATTGCCGCGTCAGGACGGTGTCCTTCCTCGCAATGACAGGGTGTGGTGGGGATGAACAGTGTGGTTCACGGTCAGCTGAATGGGCGGGGAGAACGATACGGTTGCAGAATACCTTAACTCTACGCTGTCATTGCGAGCCCGCAGGATGTGGCAATCCAGTCGGGGTCGTTATGTGGGATGCCGGGACGATGCGGGGGGATGCCCAATGGTTCCGCTGGAATGCCGCGTCGCTGCGCTCCTCACAATGGCAGGCAGGGAGGGACACGGGAAACGAAGTGCCGTAAACTCAATGGCTACTTGTTGCCGTAGTCACCGCCCGGCAAGCGGTGCGAGTCAGTTCCCCACCCAAGTAATAGTAACTTTGCCCTGACCTTGGTTCGCACCGACTGTGTTGTCATGGTTGGTTCCTGAATTGTAGGATCCACCGCCACCGCCCCAACCCTTTTGACCAGAATCGTCGTGTCCGGCACTACCACCGGAATAGCCGCCGCCGCCGCCGCCGCCTTGGTTTTGATTGTGCATCCCGCCGCCGCCGCCGCCGAAACCTCCGTCTGCGCATGCATCTGCACCATTATCCTGACGAATTCCTCCTTGTCCTCCATTTACAAAAGCAAAACCTGATTTTCCGCTATTGGCTCCTTGTAGCCCACCGGTGAAAAACCCACCCCCAGCAAAGCCCCCGTAGTTAGATGGATTCCTTGCTCCCCCGTTACCGGATGCCCCCCCATTGTATGCTGAGTTCCCTCCTTCATTCCCTGTTAAACCATCGCCACCATGACCAGAGCTAGAACTTTTGGTCTTAGAACCGCCACCACCGCCAGCTACAACGAGGGGAACCGACGAACTTAGTTGAGAACCTTTTGCAACAAAAGAACCTCCTCCTCCTCCAGCCGAACCATAAGAAGGACTAGTTACACTATCAACACCCTGTTGACCAATTAAAACTTGGAGGACATCGCCCATAGATAGAATGACGTTCCCTTTCATTCGAGCCCCTTTCCCTCCAGTAAAACCAATGGTGCTTCCCCCCTGCGCTCCCCAAGCCTCGATGGCATAGATCCCCGTCGCTGGTACAGTCCATTCCTGAATGCCTTGGGTGGTAATCACGACATCGCCCGCAAGCGTGGTTCCGGAATAGTTGGCATCTACTTGTGCTTGAGTAGGTCCAAGGCGACCCGTGACTCCGGCATTGGTAAAGCTCCACGGACCTGAAGGCGGTTGAACTACATTCACCGTGCGGGTTACGGTTGTGGCTACATTGCCAAAGGCATCCGAGACGTGGTAAGTCAAGATGTTGGCGCCCGTGGAGTTGACGTCCACCGTTCCGGAAACTGCCACTTGAGCGGAAAGGTTGCCGTCGCGTGTATCGATCGCGGTAACTCCGGGATCATTCCAAACGGTGTTCAAGCCGTGCGAAACATTTGCGTCTCCGACCAAGGTGATGACGGGGGCGATGGAGTCGACCACGGTGACCGTTCGCACCTTCTCGGTCGCTGCATTACCGCCCGCGTCCGACACGTTATACGTCACGTTGTGATCGCCTGTGGTACTATTGTTGAAGTCGTGGCCAGCAACAACGATGGAAGCGGTCAAGTTGCCGTCCAAGGCGTCGAGAGCAGTCGCGCCGGCATCGGTATAGGAGGTGGCGACCTCGTGAGTTAATGTGGGGGCACCGATCAAGGTGATAACGGGGGCATTTGTGGCAACGGTGAAAGAACTGGCATTGCTAGTAACGCTTCCCCAGTCGTTGCTCACGACCACGGTATAGTTGGCGTCGTGCGCTGCGTTAGCGGAAGTGAAGACAAGCGTGGCATTAGTTTCCCCAGAAAGATCGACCCCGTTCCTTTGCCACTGGTAAGTTAGGAACTTGCCGGTAGCTTCGGAAGAGAGCGTGGCTCCCGTCCCCGGAAGGACCGAAACTCCGACTGGATGACTGGAAATCTCGGGCAGAAAATACTTGATGAGATCTGGATGCATCTTGGATGCAGTAACCGATGCCTCGGGTGTAGTGGAATTGAGCTCGGCGAGAAGCCCGGGAGCAAGTAGCGAGGAGGTGATGCTACCTGGGGCAATGGTTGAGCCGAGATCCGCGAGTACGTCAGCGGCAAGCATGGTCTTGGTTACGGTGGCGGGAGGAATGGTGCGGTTCAGGTCTACAAGAACGTCCGCGGCGAGACGCGATCGGGAGATGGTCGAGTTAATATCGGAACGAACCTGCGGGGCGAGCATGGAGAGGGTTACCGAATCGGGAGCGATCCCGGCGTCGAGGTCGGACAATACGTCCGCGGCGAGGCGTGAACGAGTGATGGTGGCGTTGAGGTCGGACAATATGTCCGCGGCGAGACGCGATCGGGAGATGGTCGAGTTAATATCGGAACGAACCTGC
>JACNJI010000429.1 GCA_014382645.1 Verrucomicrobiota bacterium
TGTCAGACGAATTGGTTCCCGATGCGCCTCGTCCCGTAAATGGGGAGCTCACGTTGCCCGATGGCCCCGGATTAGGCGTAACGGTGGATGAGGGGATGCTCCACAAGTACCCGTATCAGCGGGGTCCATGGAGCATTTTCGAGTTGGAATCGCCTCCGTCTAAGTTGGCCCTGAGCGGGGATCACGCCCAGCCTTGGGCGGACGAAGAAGGAGGGTAGGGCGGGTTATCCCGTTTAGGGACCGCTCTCGAGTTCCCAACCCGTTTTTGCTCCAGCAGCACGCAACGCATCCGCAACGACACCGTCCTTGCGAGCGATGGCCCAGTCTAAGGCGGTGGCTCCACGTTCGGCGTGGCGGGCATTCACTTCGAGGCCGAGGTCTAGGGCCTTGGCTAGAATCCTGCTGTGCCCGGACATGGCCGCGGCATGAACGAGAGTGAGCCCTAGTTCATCCTTGATTCTGGGATCGGCTCCTTTTTCGAGAAGGTAATCGAAGGCATCCGATTGTCCACCCGATGCTGCATATAGAAGCGGTGTGGCACCCCATCCGTCGAGAGTGTTGGCGTCGGTGGAGTTGTTATCGGGAAACTGGGCGCGTAGGGCTGCGAGATCGCCGATTCCGGCCGCGACGTGCAAGGTGTTTCGCGGGGGAGCGCCACGACGTATTAGAATGGTGACGAGAGACTTGTGTCCGCCGGATGCCGCGTACTCGACGAGACCGTTTCCTCGCGCGTCGGAGGCGTTCACGTCGGCGCCCGACGCGAGGAGAAGATCGAGAGTGCCCGGGTTACCAATACGGGCGGCTTCCATCGCGGGGGTGGCGCCATCGTTATTGAGCAGGTCGACCGAAGCATTGCGGTCAAGCAGGAGCTGAGCCGCCGCCGGCATGCCACTCCAAGCGGCCATGTGTAGGGCTGTGCGATTGGAATCATCGCGCCGGTTCACCTGCAAACCTTTGTCCAGGCATACTTTCAAAACTCCAACCTTCCCTTGCCATGCACAGAAATGAAGAGGGGAAATGCCCCCGGCCAAGTTCAACGAGGAAATATCTTTCGTTTCCAGAATACGCATAACCGTGGGGACATCATTTCTTAGGATGGCTTCGTAGAAAGATCTCGTCGTTCGCCGAACCGAAAGAGCCTCAAGAAAAGAGAACAAGGAAGACAGTCCGTCTTCCGAGGAATCCAACCATGTGAGTTTCAGATCCAGCGACTTGGCATCGCTACCGATCGTGAGTTGCTTGGCGGTCTCGCAAGCGAGGGAGAAGGCGGGGCGATCGAGCAGGGAGGAGGAACCGGATTTCAATAAAGGACCAAGTTTGGCGAAATCCACGAGCAAGGCTGAATCGGCGCTCTTGAGCTTGGCGGGGACGGGGAAAGGAGTGATGGTGGCGTTTGCATCAGAAGGTGGAGCGAGGGCAAAGAGATGGCCACCGGATGGATTGGGGAAGGATTGCCCGGTCGCTCCTCCGGAATCAAGTAATTGAGCGAAGCGCAAAGCCCAAGAACCGGTTGCGTTGTGCTCGGAGCTAAGGCGAGCGAGGAGAAAGTGCGCAAAGGGTTGGAGAAGAGTGTTGGAGTCAGTGGCGCCGAAGAAGGCGGCAGACTGCCCCGGGACGACTTCCCATTGCAAGTTTCCGGAGGGAGTGACAGGTTCGGTTTCGGAGTTTAGGCTCCGAACCGATGCAGAGAGAGCGCCGGGAGCGGATCCTAAATCAACGGCGAAGTCAGACGCGGCAATATACAATCCAGCGGATGAAAAGCTTTCGACGAAAGAGCGGAGATTTTCGGTAGAAGCGGAATAGGGTTGGTCCGCAAGGATACTTTGGGCATGGACGATCGATTCGGGTGATTCGCCCGTTACGATGGCACGACGACCATGTGCATTAACGACGGTGAATCCGGGAATGGATGCCTTTTCGTTGACTGGATTTGACGCGACTCCCAAGACGCTCGTTTCCGCACCTTCCACGAAAAGGTAAACCGGTTCGCCTTTCGAAAAGAGGGCGAGTGGCAAGGGCGATGGGATGGTGAAGTTTCCTTCGAAACCTGAAGCGATCCAGTCGGTTAGCTTGGCAACTGAAGAGGTTTCGATTTGCCCTGGCCGAAGAGAGAGTATCAGTTCAGCTCCCTGAGGAGGTCCGAACCATGCCTGGGTGGCGGTGCCGTTCGCTTCAGGATGAGGAGATACGGTGGCGTTTGTTTCCCCTTTGGTGGTTTGGTTTGCGTCGACGGGATCGGTGGATGGAGGGGATGCCGGATCATCCGAGCAACCAACGAAGTTGAGTAGAAGAATTAAGCCGAAAAGAATAAGCTGTGATTTTTTCATTTTATATGGGGGTCTAAAATTAGAATTCACATAATCAGCCTCCGCCACAAATAAAAAATCTCGTTTGCGTGAAGAGAATGCAAAATGGTTCCAATTTTTCGAGCAATTACACACTCTGCGAAAGCCGCGAAGATTGCGATGCCTTCCTCGTTTTTGATTTTTTGCCAGAAACAGTAAGTGGCGACTTGCATTGTGCGAGAGAAGTCACTAATAAAAAGAATCAGTGGTAGATTTGACGGTGGATTACAAAAGCGGTTCTTCATTCGTGGCTCCGTTTCCGGATGTCGTTAATTCGTGCGAGGAGGAACTCGAGATTCGAGGTTTTCCTTGTCGTGTGCGCGTCGTGCACGGGGGAGTCTGCATAACGCCTCTTTCCAGTTCGCCGGGCAACCTATCGTTTCTGAAAGATTTCCCGGTACGGGAACTGGACTTGAGCGAATGCCCGATGAGCGACATCTCCTCCTTGGGAAATCTACAGTTAAAGGGGTTGTCCCTGAAGGGACACATGTTGTCCGACCTGTCCCCGCTAAGAGGGATGCCGTTGGAATGGATAGACCTTTCGCGTACCTCTATTTCCGATCTCTCTCCGTTAAGCGGATCTCCCCTCCAGCGGGTAATTCTGCAAAGGACACCAGTGGAAGACCTTGGAGCACTGGTCGAAAGTCCGATCACCGATCTCGATCTGGGGCTTTCGAAGATAACGAATCTGCACTTCCTCCAAAAACTTCCGTTAACCCGCTTGATTTTACTAAGAACGGAAGTGGACGACATATCCCCCTTGCGACACCTTGCTTTGGAAGAACTCGACTTGAGTGGTACCGGCGTGACAAACATTCGCCCCTTGCGCGGCATGCCACTGCGAATCCTTCAGTGTAGAGCTACGCCAATTTCCGATCTCTCGCCGCTGCAAGGGATGCCTATAGAAGTTCTCAGGCTTTCGGGTTCGGCAGTGACTGACCTTGCGCCCCTCACTGAATGCCCCGTTAAGGAAATCACTCTAACAGGTCTTTCAATTGACAACCTTGAACCCCTGTCCCGTATGCCCTTGCGGCGGCTTATGGTAACGGCAAAAGACTTTTCTTACGATCAACTCGATTTTCTTTCCGGTCTGCAACAGTTGGAATTTTTAGGGGAAGCGGGGGATCCAGACGATCAAACACCGGATGTTTTTTTGAAGCGAGTCGCAGGAAGTGACCGCTTGACATCCTAAACCAAATCAGGAAAACCATGTCAAAAGCTAGAAAAAGTGATTCATTCATAGAAATCAAACTTTTCATGGAAGTGAGAACGGTTTACATGATCTACCCCGACCAAGCATGAACTTCTTCACCTTGACGATCGGTGCGGCCGCACTATTTATCGCGGGATGCGCGGCTTATTTCAGCGTAAGGGGAATAGCGCTGACGTTCGGTTCCGTTAGCGCTTTCACCATCCCCATCATCATCATGGCCTCGAGCCTGGAGTTCGGCAAGTTGGTAGCCGCCTCCTTCCTGTACCGTCACTGGAAGACCTGCAACAAGACCTTGCGTCTGTACCTGCTGATCGCGGTCGGAGTTCTCGTCTGCATCACCTCCGCAGGGATTTATGGTTACCTAACCCAAGCCTTTGACGAAACCCTTAATCAAATTGAGGGATATGAGAAGCAAATCTCTAGCTTGCAAGTGCAGCAACGAGAGTACGACCGTCAAGTCGCCGCTTATCGTGAGTCGGGCGCCAAGGGGTCGCTTATTCGCGAAGAAAAGCATGCCGAGGAACGAGCGCGACTGGAAAGTTACATCGCAGCACGTCGCAAAGACATAGGAGCCACAGAGGCAGCCAAGGCCAGCCTTAGCCAGGAAGCCGATCAAACTATTCTCGGTGAAAGAGAACGCCGTGAAGCGGAAAAGACTCGTATCGAGGGTTTCATAACAGGTCGCAAGGGAAACGTTGACAAACTTGAGACTCAAAAAGAATCGATGAAGATGGAGGTGGACCTGCGAATCGTATCCGAATTAAAGGGCATCGAAAAAGTAAACGATCGAATATCAGAACTCGATGCATCCGTAAAAGTCTATCGCGACAAAGGTCCCGGAGGACTCTTCAAGGAGGATGGACTCAAACAAGCGGCGACATTACTCGAGACTCAAGGACCGGAAAGAGAGTCCCTGCGTTCTCAAATTGTTGCCTTTAACGCCAATGCGCAGAAAGCCCGCGATGACCTCGCTGTTCAGCACGCAGCCTTGGATCAACGAATAACGGGACTGCAGCAGGAAGTCAGTAAGGCTAGCATGCAGATAACCGGGTTGACTACCGGGGGAGCCGAACAGGCAGACAATATTCGAACCGCTCTCGAGAATCTTCGCAATGCTCGTTCCTCGGTAGACGAACGCATTGTCGCATTGGAGGACGAAATTGCCGAAGCCAGCCGAAAAATCACTCAATTCAGTGAAACGGAGAGTGCATTTGGTCCAGACAGCTCTGCTGAACTCGAAGCCAAGAAAGCTGGGCTTCTTGCAAAAAAAGAAGATGCCGAACAGCAAATCCTTAAGATTCAGGGAGACATTAGGCTGGCTGACATAGGATCATTCAAATTTATCGCTCGCGCCTTCGACTCGTCAATTGAGGAAGCGGAAGCAACTGGTGATGCCACCCTTATTCGTGAAGCCAATGCAACCGGAGTGAACCGAGTGGTGAAATGGTTTATCCTCATACTCGTGTTGGTCTTTGACCCACTTGCCGTAACCCTTGTCGTTGCCTTCAACGCATCTCTAATGAAGGCGAAAATTGTGAGCGGCGCTTCATCCGATGGGGCAGTCACTCTTGGTGAAGGGACTTCGATTGTTATGGATGCGATGGGAGAAAGCAATCCCGGCGACAAGCTTTGGACGAGACTAGGCTTGCTTCCTATATTTCTAGTGATTGGTTTGGTTGTTCTTTGGGGAGGTTACCAGTTTCTGGGAGACAGTGATGAAGCCGCTTCCACAAGAAACGGTTTTTCGGACGGGAAATCTTCAAAGACTAATCGACAAAAAGATTCCAAAGCATTTGGATACCTACCAGACGACGCCTTTGCCGCCTTCGCATTTACGGGGGCTCGCGGGATGGAAGAAGTCGGGATTCCCAAGATTGTGCTCGATGGTTTTGTTCGCCGAGCTCCTTTCGTCCGCAACGTATGCTGGGATCCCGAGGCGTGCGGCGTGGCAAACGACGGACGTTTTCTCTATTTCCTTAAATTCCCCGGACAGCTTCAACGCTCGGAGCGCGAGAGCGATGTTCTTTTAG
>JACNJI010000430.1 GCA_014382645.1 Verrucomicrobiota bacterium
CCATCGCTCGCTACAAGGAAGGGTTTTCCACCACAAGTTTCGATGCTTTTAAGCAAAGCCGCGTAAATGACGTCGATATCGAGTATTATCCGTGCATCAACGTAGCGTTCATGTACTTTGTCTCCGGTGATGTGGAACAAGCCCGTTCCTATTCGACGCGAGCTTTGGATATCTGCCGGAACCTGAAGCAAAACTCACTTGGAGATTATTGGTCACAGGCAACGACCGGCGAGGCATACCTAATCGAAGGAGAGCTCGATGCCTCATTGGCAGCCTATGCGGAAGCGGTGGCCATGCCTGATGCCGAACCTGCCAAGATTGCGACCACCCGAACGCAGGCAATCCAGATTGCCTCCGCCTATGAAGACCCCATGGTATTGGAACAAATATCCGGCGTTTTCCCTCAGGCGGGAATAGTCGCTTGTTCCGGTCACGTTATCGATGAAATGGATGGGTCTGTTCGGTTTCCTCCGGAAGCCGAGGCATTGGCAAAGGCAGAAATCGAGGCGGCACTGGATAAACTCGATTGTTCTTACGGCTTCAGTTCCGCAGCCTGTGGTACGGACATTCTCTTTATCGAGGCCATGCTTGCCCGCGGAGGCGAGGTTCACGTTTTTCTTCCTTTCTGCAAGAAGGATTTCATAGAGACAAGTGTCCGCCGTGCGGGGGGCAACTGGGTGCAACGGTTTGAACGCACCTTGGATAAAGCGCATTACGTTCATTACGTAACCGAGGAAGAATACCTCGGTGATGATACTCTCTTTGAGCTTTGTAACGATGTTCTTGTGGGGTTCGCCGCAATGCGAGCTCATACATTGGACGAGGAGCCGAAACTACTTGTGCTCTGGAACGGTGAGGGTGGAAGTACCGGCGGCACCGGCCAGTTGGTTACCCGTTGGAGCAAGCGTTTCGGTCCCCCCGTGATAATCGATTCGGCCCAAATGCTGGCTTCAGCCGCGATAGAGTCGACACCTGTTCGCCAATCGGGTGAAACGAAACCTGCATTTCTCGTGCCGCCGTCTCGCACAGCTGAAGCAGGGCCTGTACGTCTAGTCAAGACCATGCTTTTCGCGGACGTCAAAGGCTTTAGCCAGCTTCCGGACTCGGATTCTCCCGTCTTCGTCGAACAATTTTTAGGAGGTCTTGCCGAGCTTTTGGACAAGCAATCACGTCGCCCTGTATTCATAAACACTTGGGGGGATGCCATCTTTTGCGTTTTCGACGAGGTCGAAGATGGTCTGGCCTTAGCCTTGGACTTGCGCGATTTTGTTTCTCAGACTGATTGGGCCAAGAAAGGCTTACCTTTTGATTTTGACATACGTATTGCGCTGCATGCCGGGCCCGCTTATGCGGCCCATGATCCTCTTCTGCGCAAAACGAACTTTTTTGGGACTCACGTTAACAAGGCTGCTCGAATCGAGCCGATTGCCTTGCCTGGATGCGTTTACGTTTCGGAAACAGTCGCGGGTTTGCTTTCTTTTGGTCGTGACGACTTTGACTTCGAGTACGTAGGAAATATCGAGCTTGCCAAAGGATTCGGTAGTTTTCCCATTTACCTCTTGCAGCGTCCCGGGTACATTGATTACTGACCTGTTCTATTCGATCATGATTGCGAACAATACCACTCCAGTGCCTTTTGAGGCTTATTCCGGAGAAGGCTCTTACACTTTTGTCAGTTATGCCCATGCCGATAAAGCCTTCGTATACGAATGCATGGACTGGCTGCGAAAGCAAGGTGTTGATATGTGGTATGATGAGGGCATTGCCCCTGCCGGTGAATGGGTCGAGGAAATTGCCTCGGCGATAAAGGGGGCTAAGTTATTCATTGTTTTTATCTCTCCTGATGCGGTCGAGTCTCGATATGTGAGGAGCGAGGTCGGATACGCTCTAAGTCTAGACAAGGATATTCTTTCTATTTATCTAAAAGAGACGGATCTCCCGGCTGGTCTTGATCTCTGTCTTCAGCCCTTCCAGTCTATTCAGACTTCCGACACCGATTGGCGAAAAAAGGCCAAGCACACAGTCCTTGATCTCTTGGGGAAAACCGAGCCGCGGCCAAAAGTGATTGGAGTTTCTTCTGAATCCATCACCAAAGTAGATGTTTTCGAAGTCGATTTGTGGCCGATATGGGATGCTGCCAGCGAGGCACGGAGGCGGAGGATTCTTCGCCGACTTGAAACAACTAAAGATAAAGTTGTCCCTGTCCTTCCCCAAGAGGAAGTCGTTCCAGTTCCTCCCAAAGAGGACGATTTTTCACAGGGCAAGCTGGTTTTGCCAGCGAAACCTCCTAGTGACTTACCGATTGCGAGAAAGTCTCGAACGCCTTCAAATACTCGCATTCCCGTAGCTTTGGAGGCTAAGGTTGAAGCCAGAGCCGAAAGCGAGCCAAGTGTGCCGGAGGCGCATAAAGACATCTTGGATTCCGATTACTCTTGGATACCCTCCGGTTCTCTTACCGTTTGGGTGCCCTATGTAAATGAGGCTCGTTCGGTTGACATGCATGAAGGGTTCTGGATGGGACAGCATCTGGTAACTCAAGAAAGCTACACCAGCGTCATGGGACAGAATCCCAGTCACATTGATGACGGAGAAGGCTTTTTCCGTGAAAATTTGCCCGTAAACAATGTTTCCTGGCTCGATGCCGTATCTTTTTGCAAGGCAATGACCAATCTTGGCAAACGTCATGATCATTTGCCCAAGGGTTACGAGTATCGACTGCCTTCAGAGGTGGAATGGGAATATGCTTGCCGAGCTGGATCTGCCACTGACTATTATTTCGGTGATGATCCTACGGATTTGTTTCAACACGCATGGTTTAAAAACAACAGCAATAAGCAAATTCATCCAGTCGGATTGAAGCAATCTAACCCATTGGGGTTGTATGATCTCTACGGCAACATTCGAGAGTGGGTTGGCAATTCTTTCGTTAACACATTGCTTGGGGATAGCGAACAGGACGAGTTTCGAATAAGTCGTGGCGGTGGATACATGAAGAGCGCGGCGGAGTGCAAATCCTCATCGCGTTCCACGAATTCCCTCTACCACCGTTTTCGCAATCTGGGATTCCGTGTAGTCTTGGCCAAAGTATCCTAAGTTGAAGGCTATTTGATTTCTCGAAGTCATCGGGATTTCCATTGCCTCAGTCCCCGCGAAATGTAGCCTTATTTTTCCTCATGAGCGAAACCCAAGAACCGAACGATTCAACCGATATCGAAACGAGCGACCTTTTTGCCGTACGCAAAGCCAAATTGGACTCTTTGCGTGAGTCGGGTGCCGATCCCTTTTCCGCCAATTGTCTCCAGTCTCACACTTCGGAACAGGCAAAAGCTCTTTTGCCTGAAGAAGATGAGGAAGGTCCGGAGGTGTCGGTCGTTGGTCGAATTGTGATCTTTCGCTTGATGGGGAAAGCGACTTTTCTGAAACTACTGGATAGGGATGGTCGTATCCAAGCCTATGTGAGGCGAGACGAGATAGGGGACGAGTCCTACGCCGAGTTCAAGAAACTGGATTTGGGCGACTTCATTGGTGTACGCGGAAAGTTATTCCGTACCAAGACGGGTGAAATTACAGTTCGGGCTGAAGAGTATACCTTGGTCTCGAAATCTCTTCGTCCTCTACCCGAGAAGTGGCATGGTCTCACGGACAACGAGCAAATCTACCGACAGCGCTACCTGGATCTCGTAGTCAACGACGACTCTCGAGAACGTTTCAAGGCGCGCAGCAGCATCATCCGCCATATGCGCGAATTCCTTTGGGAGCGCGAATTCCTCGAAGTTGAGACGCCCATGCTCCAAGCCGTATCCGGCGGGGCAGCTGCTCGACCCTTTCGTACGCACTTCAATGCTCTTGCCTGTGACTTCAATCTTCGTATTGCCCTCGAGTTGCACTTGAAGCGCCTTCTCGTTGGCGGCTTTGATCGGGTATTTGAAATCGGGAGAGTGTTCCGTAACGAGGGGCTGTCCCGGAGGCACAACCCCGAGTTCACCATGTTGGAGGCTTACCAAGCCTACACCGATTTTCGCGGTATGATGGAACTCACTCGATCCCTTGTTCAGCATGTCGCCGAACAAGCGATTGGCACGCTTACGATCGAGCGTCCGGAAGGCGACGTAATCGACTTATCCGGAGAATGGCGCGAAGCCAAGTACAAGGATCTCATCATCGAGGCCGTCGGTCGCGACGACTGGTTTGATTTGCCCACGACAGCTAAGCTGGAAAAGACGAAGGAACTCGGTATTGAAGTGGACCCGGGGATGGAAGATTTTGAGGTGACCAACGACGTCTTCGAGAAAGTCATCGAGCACACCCTCGTGCAACCTACTTTTGTCACTCACATTCCCCGTGAGCTATGTCCTCTAGCTAAAATCACTCAAGACGATCCTTCCACTATCGACGTGTTCGAACTCTGCATCAATGGGCAGGAGATTGCTCCCGCCTATTCCGAACAGAATGATCCCTTCGTTCAACGAGAAGCTTTCCAACGCCAAGTAGGAGAGGAAACCCAAGAAATGGACGAAGACTTCCTCCTGGCGCTGGAGCATGGGATGCCACCTGCCGGAGGCATGGGGCTAGGCATTGATCGTCTTGTGATCTTTCTCACGAAGGCGGCCAACATTCGCGACACCATTCTTTTCCCCACTTTACGACCTTCGTAAATGCCTGACGTAAGTACTTTTCGCTCCAGATGAGTCGAAACAAACAGTCCAAAGGAAGGGCCATCGTCTTAAAGCCAATTTGGTGGAGGCAATTAGCGTTCAGCTTGTTTTTGTTATTACTCGGTGCGTTCTTCGGGATGCTCACCTTTGAGGTCGAGGCTTTTAATTGGATTACACGGGTTGTCTTTGGAGTACTTGCGACGCTCAGCCTCCTCGATCAATTGTTCGAGTGGTCTCGTCTGCGGATCGACGAAAAGGGCTATTCCTTGAGGGGATGGTTTCAACGAGTGGAATTCCGCAAGGACGAGGTGGAGGAGTTTGTTCTAAAAAACTACATGAATAGAGACTTGATTCTCGTTAGGCTTACCGATCAAGCCGCTCTCGATCGTTCCTTGGAGAATTGTGAAATTCCTTTCCCTTGCACGTTCGGTCGTCCTGCGGTCGAAGAGCTCGAATCTTTGCGGAACACTTTGGTCTAGGCGAAGTCCTAGGCACTCGTTTCTCTCTCGGGCTCATTGTAGCTTGGGACAGGCTTGCCCATGTTTGAATCTAGTACTATTATGGATGAAGTTACCCTGAGAAGCTCACTTTTATCGTAATTATGTTCGATGCCCTAACAGTCGCCAACTTTTGCTTATGCGAATATCGTGGCGTGTTGTGCCTCTCTAAAGGGCTTAAATTTTAGACAGCATTATGATGAGGAAAATCAAAAGGGTTAAATAACCTATTATCAATGCAGCAAGGGCAATGCCACTTCCGGTGAGCTTGCCTTCCGAACGCCTTATTTTAGATCTTGCCCGATGACCCAAATAAATGGGGAGAGGAATAAGTACAATATTCCATAAACCACCTTGGCCAAATAAAAAGGAATCGACAGATTGCATAAAGATACTGGGACCCCTAGAACCAGCGAGAGC
>JACNJI010000234.1 GCA_014382645.1 Verrucomicrobiota bacterium
AGTTCAGTTGCAACAGTCACAAGGACAACAAGGAATCCATCCAGTTCGACAATATTTCCTGGTACGGCACCGAGTACGTCGCGCCGTCCATGCGCGATCCTTTGCTCGCTTACCGCAGGCTTTTCAAGTCGGATGAGCGGAGCGCTTACCGAAATATTACGGACCTGGTTTTGGAAGATGCCCGCTCGCTCAAGCGCGACTTGGGACATGAGGATCAGGAAAAATTCTCCGAGTACTTCGAATCCATCCGTACCATCGAGCGGCAACTTACCAGACTGGAGGGACTGAAGGACGAACTGAGCAAGGTCGATCTCGACGTGCCTATGGACGGGAAGCTTCCCCGCGGGGAGTACATTCGCTTGATGGGCGATCTGATGGTGGTTGCCTTGCAGAGCGGGTTGACCAACGTCGCCACCTTCATGGTAGGACCCGAGCGCTGGGATACGCCCTATTTGTTCGAGAGCTTGTTCGACAAGCCTCGCAGTCATCACCAGATGTCCCATAACCAGAAAAAATTCATCGAGGACCTGATCAAGGTGGATCATTTCCATATGGAGCAATTCGCTTACTTGCTCGAGAAGATGGATGGTATCGAGGAGGCCAATGGGAAGACCCTTCTTGACAACACCCTCTTTACCTATGGCTCGGGTCTGGGTGACGGCGCAACCCATCAGTACAGTGCCTTGCCCATCGTGACCGCAGGTTCCGGAGGCGGGAAATTCAAGACGGGCCGGCATTTCAACCTTTCCGAGCAATCCGGCTTGACCCCCAAGGTGGGCGGGAAGTACGTGGCGCCCGACGGTGGCATGCCTCTAGCCAACCTCTGGCTCACCCAAGCCCGGGCGCTTGGCCTGAAGATTGACCGCTTCGCAGATAGCACGGGTGAACTCGGGCTTTTGCGCGCTTAGTTTCCTTTCTCTCCCTTTGCTCTACTCTTTGAAAACATAGCCCTCCGACCATCCCCTGATATAATGAAGACACCCGTGTTTCTCTGCATGCTCTTGATCTTTTTGAACGCCTGCCAAACTTCCAAGCCGCCTGCGAAATCCACTGAAAAGGAAAAGCAAGCTACGCCCGGAGTTTCCAAGGCTCCTATCTCAACGCCTATCAAGGGACAAAAGGACAGGCCCAATATCGTTTTCATTTTTTCCGACGATCATTCCTACGAGGCCGTATCGGCCTATGGCGGCCGGCTGAGCAAGGTTGCTCCGACCCCCAACTTGGACAGGATTGCCAAGGAGGGCATCCGCTTTGACAATTGTTTCGTGACCAATGCGCTTTGCGGACCAAGCCGGGCGGTCATCCAGACCGGAAAGCATTCCCATGTGAATGGTTTCATGGAGAACGAACATCGTTTCGATGGAAACCAGCAGACCTTTCCCAAGCTTTTGCAAAAGGGTGGCTACCAGACAGCGGTGATTGGAAAGTGGCACCTAGGAACCGATCCGCAGGGTTATGATTTCTGGAACGTCCTACCCGGTCAGGGAACCTATTACGCGCCTGATTTCAGGACTCCCAAAGGACTCGTTGCAGGAACGCCCGGCGAATACGTTACCGAATCCGTGGTAAGCAAATCGATCGACTGGCTGGAGAAGGACCGGGACAAGGACAAGCCCTTCATGCTGATGGTCCAGCACAAGGCTCCTCACCGCTTTTGGTTGCCCCCCGTTCACCTGCTCGACGAATACGTCGCCAAGGAATATCCTGAACCAAAGAATCTTTTCGACGACTATAAGGGCAGGGGGACGCCAGCCCAGACTCAGGACATGACGCTCCGCGTGACCATGGACCTTGCCCTAGACAATAAGATGGTTCCTTTCCGTCAGGACCGGATGAACGACGCCCAGAAAAAGAAATGGAACGAGGTATACGACAAAATTCGGGCCGACGTTTTGAACAAGCGTCCGCAGGGGGACGACTTGGTGCGCTGGAAATACCAAAGGTACATGGCCGATTACCTGGCTTGCATCAAGTCCTTGGACGAATCGGTCGGTACGATGCTCGAATACCTCGAGAAATCCGGTTTGGATGAGAATACGGTCGTGATCTATGCTTCCGACCAAGGCTTTTTTCTCGGGGAGCACGGCTGGTTCGACAAGCGCTTCATGTACGAGGAATCATTAAAGACCCCTTTGCTTGTTCGTTGGCCGGGGGTTTCGAAACCGGGAACCGTGAATAAGAAAATGGTTTCCAACTTGGATTTTGCTCAGACTTTTCTTGATCTCGCCGGCATCGAGCAACCCTCGGATATGCAGGGCAAGAGCCTGAAGCCTCTGTTCGAGGGCAAAGAGCCTGACGATTGGAGGGAATCGGTCTATTATCACTATTATTGCTTCCCCGAGTATCATGCCGTGCGGCGTCATGACGGGGTGCGCAACAGCCGGTACAAGCTGATGCATTTTTACGATTTGAACGAATGGGAACTCTTCGATCTGGAGAAGGATCCCATGGAAATGAAATCGGTGCACGGCGATCCCGAGTACGCGGAAGTTCTTTCCCACATGAAGGGTGAATTGATGAAACTCCGTGAGGAATACGCGGTTCCGCCCGCCCCCAAGCTTCGAAAAGGCGAAACCCTCTTTCCTCCTTGGAGAGAATTCGGAACCTTTGAGATCGGCCTTCCCGACGAGGGCTGGACTTCCCTTTTTGACGGTAAGTCCTTGAATGGTTGGCGCCAACCCTTTGCCTCCAAGCTTGGAGAACCAATCTCGCAAATTGCCAAACCTACCGGCATCGAGGTGGTGGACGGTGAAATCCACCTTTCTCCCGCCCCTCAGGTTTTTTACCTGCACACACTTGAATTCTCAGACTTCGTCCTTGAATTGGAGGCTTTTACGCCTAGTAAGGACTTCGACTCGGGAATAGGCTTCCGTTGCGTACTGCCCAAGGGAAAAAACCTTCCGGAGGGGTACCAAAGCGAAATTTCGGATATCCGTAGCGGCGGAATCTACGACATCGGGGTGGGCTGGATGAACCCTCCGGACGAGGAGGTCAAAATCAATGACTTCGTCGACCGGACAGGAACGTTCTACAAGGGCGGATCCTGGAATCAGATTCGAATCATGTGCAAGGGGGAGAGAATTCAAACCTGGGTAAACGGACAGCTCTGCAGTGACGTCAAGGACTCCAAGCACAAGTTCGGAACCATTGGCCTGCAACACCATTCCGAGGAGGGAGTCTACCGCTTCCGAAACCTACGTATTCGAGAGATCTGATTCGAAATGCGATTTGCTTGACCGTGCTTTTCCACTCGAACGGATCTCTAAGCCAAACATTATGATGAAAAACACCCTATGCATTTTCGCATTACTATGCTTCCATTACTTGGCACTGGCCGAAAGTAGTGACTTCGAATCACTTTTCGATGGCAAGACTCTCAACGGATGGTCTCCTGCGCCCGGCGGCAAATGGGTAGTCAAAGACGGTGCTATTGTAGGAACTAGTCCCAAAACGGAAAGGCGACACGGCATGTTGCTTACAAATAAGCAGTTCACTAACTTTATCGTGAAGGCAAAATTCCGCGTTCACTCAGGAGATAGCGGATTTTACTTTCGCGCCAAGAGGGTTAAAACCGCAGTGAGCGTCCACGGTTTTCAAGTAGAAGTGGACACCACTCAAGAAACGGGGGGACTTTATGAGACGAGAGGGCGAGGATGGGTCGTGAAACCAACCAAGGAAGTCATCAAAAAGCGTGCATACAAGAGTGGTGAATGGACTAATCTAGAACTTAGTGCAATCGGCGGAAACATAATCGTCAAAATTAACGGGTTCGTGTCCTCCGAGCTAAAGAACGACCGAGGACGACTTAAGGGTTACTTTGGCCTACAGTTGCATGGTGGTGTGGATATGCATGTGGAATACAAGGACATAATGATTCGAACGATTGAATCTCCTGAGGAATAAAGCCGTAGCTTTCATACAAGGGTCTCTCGACATGTAAAGGTAGAGATATCCTATGACTTAATATAATTGCTTAAAATCTCGCCTGTAACATGAAAACATCCCTCATATACCTAAGTTTCTTTTTACTCTTACCCTACGGGAAGCAAATGACATTCGCCGCTCAAGAAGAGAAGGTAAGGTTGGAAGAGCTGGATGAATACTGGGACGAAGTCTCGAGAACTGTTCGAGAAGGAGATTTCGAAGGCTACAAAGCTACTTGTCACGAAAAGGGCGTGCTGGTTTCAGGCAACAAAAAGACCAGTTATCCACTCTCGCAAGCCTTAGCTCGCTGGAAAAAAGATTTCACCGCTACAAAGACGGGTAAAACCAAGGCTAAGGTGGAGTTTAGGTTCTCGCAACGATTCAGCGATGAGACCACCGCACACGAGACTGGAATCTTTCTCTATTCTTTCACTGACCTCGAAGGCAATTGGAAGAGAGAGTACGTCAATTTTCAGGCCTTACTTCTCAAGGGCAAGGATGGATGGAAAATCATGATGGAATATCAACAATCCAGATCGACCAAAGACGAGTGGGACACACTCGCTCCAGAGACCCAATAACGGTATTACCGAATGACTTAGATTTTTTTTATTCCTTTGATCAGGTTACCGCAATTGACTTACATCAAGAAACATACCGTGTCCTGACTCTCGTTGGTTCTTGAAACCTTCCCCATACGCTTATTTGCTTTCAAGCATGAAAAGAATACCCACCATCCTCACACCACTGCTGCTAACATTTTTTGTTCAGTTATTGCCGGCCAATAGTCCGAACATTCTAGTAATATTTACCGACGACCAAGGTTATGGCGACTTGGCTTGCTACGGGAACCCAAACACCAAGACGCCTCGACTTGATCAACTGGCCAAGGAAGGAACACGCTTTACTTCCTTCTATACCCAGACGGTTTGCGGACCCTCCCGATCCGCCTTGCTGACAGGTCGCTATCCTTGTCGTAGCAAGGGATGGGGAATGCCCGCCAGTGAGATCACTTTTGGGGAATTGATGCGCGAAAAGGGCTACCAGACTGCGTGCATAGGCAAGTGGGACGTATCCAACCGCAAGGCGATCATCGACAGGATGCCCAATGCCCAAGGTTTTGATTACTACTTCGGCGCACTCGGGGCAAACGATGGAGGAGGCGTCAAGTTTCACGAGAACAACAAGGCAGCGGGTTCCAGTAGGGACATGGGAGAGTTGATCACTCTTTACACGGACAAGTCGATCGAGTTCCTCAAGGAAAAGCGCGATCCGAAAAAGCCTTTCGTCCTATATTTGGCCCATACAATGATGCATACCATCATTGATGCGTCCGACAGGTTTCGAGGAAAGTCGAAGGGAGGACTCTACGGAGACGTCGTTGAAGAATTCGATTATGAGACCGGACGTTTGCTAGACGCCTTGGAGGAGTTGGGTCTGAGCAAGAATACCTTGGTAATCTACACCTCGGACAACGGCCCTTGGAATCAAGATAAGTACACCAAGAATAAGAAGGGTCATCCGAAAGGGTCTATCTTTTGGGGATCATCCGGTCCATTGCGCAACGGAAAGGGTTCCTGTTATGAGGGCGGATACCGTTTACCCTGCAGTGTTCGTTGGCCGGACAAAGTCCCTGCAAATCTGG
>JACNJI010000220.1 GCA_014382645.1 Verrucomicrobiota bacterium
GAAAAACAGCGAACCGACCTAGGGGACAAGGTTCCTGCGGACATGAAGGTGACCGTCGACGAAGCCATCGCTTCAGCGAAGAAGGTATTGGAAGATCAAGTAGCAAGTGCCGACGTTTTAAAACAAGCCAAGGATTCCTTGCTCAAGTCGCTTGAAGTCATAGGCAAGCAAGTCTATGAAAACGCTGGTACTGCTGCAGGGGCGTCTGATCCTGCTGCTGCAGGTACAAGCACTGATACGGGCAATAAATCCGGATCCGATTCTTCCAGGGGATCTAAGGAAGAAGATATTGTAGAAGCCGACTTCGAAGTTGTAGACGAAGACAAGGGCAAAAGCTGATACCATTCTTTCAACGCACATCTTTTAAATACTGAGACGAAACAACTGACTTAAGTCTTTCTGCGAAGTCAAAGTATTCATCCTCACAACTAAGTTAAACCTAATACCAACAAAAAATGAGAAAACCAAAAATCACTCCATTGGGTGATCGCGTCCTCGTCAAGTCCGTCGATGATGACGAGCAAGTCAAGGGCGGGATAATCATACCCGACTCCGCTAAGGAAAAACCGCAAGAAGCAACTGTTGTTGTTCTCGGCACTGGCAAGAAAGACGACGACGGTAACGACGTTCCTTTTCAAGTCAAAGTCGGCGACAAGATCCTCGTCAGCAAGTATGGTGGTACCGAAGTCAAGCTTGACGAGGAAACCTACCAACTTCTCCGCGAAGACGATATTCTCGGCATTATCGGATAATTCCGTTTTGTCCCATCTTAAACCTCTCATTAGATTTTAAATTAATCATGGCTAAGCAAATATTATTTTATGATGCAGCCCGCAAAAAGGTGCTGCGTGGCGTTACGACTCTTGCCGAAGCGGTCAGTGTGACCCTCGGACCTAAGGGTCGAAACGTTCTAATCGACAAAAAATTCGGTTCTCCGACTGTAACTAAGGACGGCGTAACTGTTGCCAAGGAAATTGAGTTATCCGACCCCTATGAAAACATGGGTGCCCAAATGGTGCGTGAAGTCGCTTCAAAGACTTCCGATGCTGCGGGTGACGGTACAACTACGGCTACCGTGCTCGCTGAAGCAATATATCGCGAAGGCCTCAAGAACGTCGCGGCTGGTGCCAATCCCGTCTATTTGAAGCGTGGGATCGACAAGGCCGTCACCGCAGGTGTCAAGAAGCTTTTGCGCGACAGCAAGAAGGTTTCCGATCGCGAAGAAGTTCGTCAAGTGGCTACCGTTTCCGCCAACTGGGATGATGAAATCGGTGAAATCATTGCCGATGCCATGGACAAGGTTGGTAAGGATGGCACGATCACCGTTGAAGAAGCTAAAAGTATCGAGACCACTCTAGAGGTCGTTGAAGGTATGCAGTTCGACAAGGGTTATCTTAGCCCTTATTTCTGCACCAACAACGAATCGATGGAAGTCGTGTTGGAAGATTGCTATATTCTTATCTACGAAAAGAAAGTCTCTAGTCTCAACGATCTCCTCCCTCTCCTTCAGATTGTTTCCAAGGAAGGTAAACCTCTCCTTATTATTGCTGAAGACGTCGAAGGTGAAGCCCTCGCCGCACTTGTGGTAAATAAGTTGCGTGGCACCTTGAATGCCTGTGCGGTAAAGGCTCCTGGTTTCGGTGATCGCCGTAAGGAAATGCTTCGCGACCTCGCGATACTCACTGGTGGTCGTTGCATCTCCGAGGATCTCGGAATCAAGCTGGAGAACATTCAGCTTGCCGACCTCGGTCAGGCCAAGCGTGTTACCGTCGACAAGGAAAATACCGTACTCGTCGAAGGTGGAGGCAAGACTTCCGAAATCCAAGGCCGCGTTAAGCAAATTCGGCGTCAAATCGATGAAACCACTTCCGATTACGATCGTGAGAAACTGCAAGAGCGTTTGGCCAAATTGGCCGGGGGTGTTGCCGTCATTAACGTGGGAGCTGCTACCGAGCCTGAGATGAAGGAAAAGAAAGCTCGCGTTGAAGACGCCCTTCACGCCACTCGCGCCGCCGTCGAAGAAGGTATCGTCCCTGGTGGAGGCGTAGCTTTGATTCGGGCCGCGGGTGCGATTGAGAAAGCCGGACTCGAACTCGAAGGCGACGAAGCTCTCGGAGCAACTATCGTGCGCCGAGCCATCGAGGCTCCTCTGCGGAAGCTTTGCGATAACGCAGGAGTCGAAGGCTCGCTTGTCGTTCAGCAGGTTCTGAGGTCGAAAGGTGCCATGGGCTACAATGTAGCTACGGATGTCTACGAAGACCTGATCAAGGCCGGCGTTGTCGATCCGACCAAGGTTACTCGCACCGCGTTGCAAAACGCCGGCTCAGTTGCCGGTCTTCTGTTGACCACGGATTGCATGATCACTGATCTCCCGGAGGATCATAAACCTGCCCCGGGTGGACACGATCACGATCACGGTATGATGTAAGGCTCAGCCTAACTGACTATTAGTTTAAAGAAGGCGTCTCGGTTAATTCCGGGACGCCTTCTTGTGTTCCGGGCTAGGCAAGCCCTCGCCTTTCCAAGTCGTTTTCTTCCAAGCCCAGATAGTGACCGAGTTCATGAAGGTAGGTGATTCGAACCTCTTCGATGAAAGTGCCCTCGTCTTCATCGCAAAACTCCCAAAGGTTCTCAAGGAAGACGTGAACCGTGGGTGGAGCTGAATCATCTGCGAGACCTTCGGGAAAGGATGAGCCACTGAACAGACCGAGCAGGTCGGGTTCCACTCCATCCAACACCAGTTCTTTGCCGGGGCAAGGCTCGAAGATCACGGGTAAGATCTTGGCTTTTTCCGCCAAATCCCCTGAGAGCGATTCCTGAGCCTGCTTTACTTCTCTCTCGGCAAGGCGAAGAATGCGGCGATAAACGGAGTCGGTCATGGTGGCTCCGCTTGTGGATTCGGCAAATTAACCCGATTTAACGTCGAAACAGAAAATCAACTCTTGGTCGCGCAGGTAAAGCTTGCCGTGGGAGATGACGGGGTGAGTCCAGATCTTGCCGCTTTTCTTGCGGAGCAAGGTTTGCGGAGTAAGGACGAATCGCCCCATTTCTTTCCATCCTGTCGAAGAGGCCTCGATCAGCACCACGTTTCCGTCACGTTCAGACTGGCAGATAAAACGGTTGTCCGCGTAAGCGATGGCTCCTTTACCCAGCGCTTTTTTTTCATTCCAAACCAATTCCCCCGTCTTGAAGTCTTGGCATACCCAACCGTATCCATCGGAATAGCCGTAGAGGTGATCTCCAAGTTTGATGACGCCACCATGGTGGTTTTTCATGATCTTGTTGTCGTACACGTCCTCGGCGCTGTTTGCTCCGAGCTTCACTAGCTTGCAACCTACGCCGTATCCGGAAGAGATATATACAAATCCTTCATCGTGGATCGGGGTCGGAATAACGGCGGTTCGGCCCGGCCAAGCTGATTTCCATAACAGGTCTCCGTCGTCTGCCTTGATTCCCACCAGATTTTTCATGACCAACTGGACGTACTGTCGATTGCCTCCATGCTCGATGGCGATGGGTGACGAATACTGAGCTCCGTCGGTGAAATCCTTGGATTGCCAAAGCACATTTCCGGTTTTGGCGTCAAGAGCGGCTAGGGCCCCTTTTTTCCCTCCCGGGGTACAGATGACTCTTCCTTGGTCCACCAATACCGATTCCGTATAGCCCCAACCCGGCACTTTACCACCAAGATCCTCCACCAGCTCCTTCGACCAACGTATCTTACCGGTCTCGACCTCTACGCACACGAGTTTGCCTCGACCACCCAAGGCGTAGACTAAACCATCCGCCACCGCAGGACTCATCCGCGGACCGTCTCCCCAATTGTTTGTCAGCAAAGCCCCTACCTCAACCTCCCAGAGCTTTTTCCCGGTTAGGGCGTTCAAGGCTAGAAGCTTCTCCTTCTGGTCGAAGGCACCCATCGTGAAAAGCTGGTTTCCGACTACGGAGAAACTGGAGTAACCCAAACCTCCCTCCTTGCTTAGCCATGTTAGCTTTGGGCCGCTTTCAGGCCATTCCTGCAAGAGTCCCGTTTCTTTGGAAACATCCGTGCGATCTGTCCCGCGCCAACCCGGCCAGTCCCCTGCATGAGTAATTGTTAGCCCTGATAAGAGCGGTAATAAAAAGATAATCTTATTCATCACTACGCATTCTTTGGAAGCTTGAACTGTTCGCAAGTTGAAATCCCTTTGGACATTCTTTTTTCCCGTCGACCTTGCTGTGTTTTGATAATAAGTACTTTTTTTCCAAGAAGTCGTGACTTGGTGCGTCTTAGAATGTGAACGACGATATCTTCAATAGACGCAAATGGAAGTTTTCTCCCTCAAAATGTCAGAAGACATGACCAAAGAAAAGGGCGAGGCGGACGAGAGTTCCCTCACGCTTGAGGAGATCTTTGCGTCTATGGAAGGACCGTTGCTTGCCTACGTATACCATCTGATGAACGACCGAGACGAAGCCCAAGACATTGTGCAGGAAAGCTTTCTGCGCCTGCATCAGCATTTCGACGAAGTTCGGCAACCTAGCGCTTGGCTCTATCGTACCTCGCGAAACTTGGCCTTTAGTTACAAACGCAAACACGGAAAGGTTGTTCCCTTTAGCCCGATAGTCGGCGAAGACGATTCGCCTTCGATGGAACAAATTGACGAGCAACCCTTGCCCGACGATCGTGCCGAGCGCTTGGAGTCGGTAGGTTTGGCAATGCTTTGCTTGGATCGCCTCGCCGAAGACATGCGAATTTTGCTCGAAATGAAATTTGTGGAAGGGCTTTCTTATAAGGAGATGGCTACCACCACAGGCATGTCCATCGGTAACGTTGGCTACAAATTGCATCACGCAATCAAACTTTTGGCAGGGGAAATGGAACGAGAAGGAGCACTAGTATGAACAACGAAGAAAATCAGAATACCAGAAGTGATCAAGAGGTGTGCGAAGAACGCGTACTGGCCTTGCTTTTGGATGAACTCAATGCCGAGGAGGCGAAATCCATCGAGGATCTCCTCGCTCACGACGCCGACCTGCGGGCTTACCGCGATCGACTCGAACAAACCCTAGACCTTGTCGCTGAGTCCGCCAGAGCCAAGGCCGATCTTGATTCGGATACCTTCCGACTAGCCCCTCAGAGGCGTCAGGTGCTGGAAAAACTGTGGACCGATGATGGCACGGATCACGAAACGGAAGAATCGGAAAAAACAATCCACTTCGAATGCGTCACCGAACCTGTAGAGAGTCCTCGCGGTAAACTTAGTCGCTTCCTTCCCATGGCCGCGGCTGCCGTCGTTACGGTTGGAGCTATGGGAGTGATCGTTAGCTCCTTAAATGAACAGACGAAGCACGAAGAGAATATGGCTTTGGCCACTCAGGATGCCTTCGAGTCGACCTCGGATAGAAATTCCGTCCCTACGTCCACTAGTGCATCTGCCTTTATCTATCGAGGCGAGAGCATGCAGGAACTTGTGGGGCAAGATGAGGAAGATGCGCCCAACGATATCAATCAGATTCCCTCGGGTAAGTTTGATGCCGAGGTGAGT
>JACNJI010000267.1 GCA_014382645.1 Verrucomicrobiota bacterium
AGGAAGGAGACCGGACTCAGCACACAAGGAGGTAGTTTCACCAGTTTGGTCAAGAATACATGCGGCGAGCAATCCTTGCTCGGCGTCACCGTTACTCGGAAGAGAAGGTCCTGGCAAAAAGTTTGCTGCGCCAGCGGATGGAGTATCGCCTCCAAGCATCTCAGTCTTCTTCTGTCTCGATGGGGTTTTCCGACACAATTTCAAATTCGACGTCGGCTGTTACCTCCGGGTGCAGTTGAAACGTTGCGGTGAGTTTACCCAATTCCTTAACGGGCCGAAAGGGAGCAAGGTGGCGTTTATCCAAGTGAAAGCCCTGCTCTTCAAGCTTGGCAAGCAACTGCGCGGAGGTTACCGAACCGAACAATTTCCCACCCGCACCAGTCTTGACGGCGATCGCGACACGAGTATTTCGTAATTTGACGGCAATTTCTTCGGCTTGGCTCTGCTCATCGGACTCCCTGTGGGCACGAGCTCGCATGAGAGACTCCATACGTTTCTTGTTGGAATGATTAAGAGAAACGCCTTTCTTTCTGGGAAGCAACCAGTTGCGGGCGTAGCCTGCTCTAACTTTAACGATGTCTCCCTCCGCTCCGAGGTTGTCGACTTTTTCGACTAAAAGTATTTCTGTTGTGGCCATAATAGTAAAGTTAAAGAAATTAAAGATAGATGTTTATTGAATTAGTTTTAGAAAGGAACATCTTCGTTCAAGTCGGGGTCGCCAGCAGATGGAGACGAACTATCCGGTACGGCATTTGCACTATCTGGGGCGACTCGAGCAGCTTGAGCTTGTGAGGCGCCAGAATCCGGTTCGCGGGACTGACCTTCGTAACCATCTTGCTTTGCTCCCATGAATTCCCAGTTTTCCAAATCTACGAGCAACTTGCTACGTTTTTCACCTGTTTGTGATTCCCACTGTTTCAGCTTGAGGCGACCTTCAACGAAAATTGGCTTACCCTTTGAAAAAAATCTGGCAAGTGCTTCACCTCGTGGCCCAAAAGATTCCACATCGACAAACGTGGTCTCTTCACGCCTGTTCCCCTCCGCATCCTTGAAGTTTCGGTTAATAGCTAAACCAAAATTGCAGACGGATCGACCGCTCGGAAGCATTCGCACCTCCGGGTCACGAGTCAGGTTGCCGATGAGAAGCACTTTATTGAGGGAGGCCATGGCGCGAGATCGTTAGGGAGTCTAATACGAATAAGAAATCAAAGGCGTTCGACAACTATCCGATCGACATTTTTTTCCAAGGAAAGTTTTTTGAGCAAGCGAGAGGGAAGTTCGGGCTCAGCTTCTATATCAAATTGAAAGTATACGCCATTGGAGAGATTGCTACTCGAATTGCGGGCAAAGTCGCGAGGTCCGAGATTTTCAACTTTTTTTACTTCTCCCTCAACTGAACGTATAACATCGCTCATCTGAGAGATAAATTCATCGGAACCACCTTCGTTGCCCCGAGGATCAAGAACCATCGTAGCTTTATAATTTCGTTTGCTCATCTAATTTAATTCGTTCTTATGTTGTTTGATTTACAGAATTCATGGCATGTGCGCAACCCTTGTCAAGAACCTCACGCAATGTGCACAAAAAAAAGTCCGTTCTTTCAGTAAATAGTTGGGCTTCTTGAATCGTCAATCGGCTTAATACGTGATCGGCCAAATCCATCCGGGAATCTTTCTTCATGCCCACCCCGAGTCGAAACCGAATAAAGTCGGAACCGATGGCACGTATTATGTCCTTGACCCCATTGTGACCACCAGGACCACGATTGCATGACAACCTTATTTGGCCTGTCGGAAAAGCAGTGTCGTCGTGAATCACGATCGTTTCGGAGTGAACGCATTTGTGGTAATCGAGAAGAGGTTTCAAATACTCGCCGCTGCAATTCATGAAATTGCCTGGTTTGACGAGGATTAATGATTTTCCGAAACTGGATGCTATGGCCATCTTGGAATGGAAACATGGTTTGTCTTTCCACGGAACATCTAGTTTTCGGGCAAACTCGTCCACCAACCAATACCCTGCATTGTGACGAGTTCCTGAATATTCCGGACCAGGATTTCCAAGACCAACGATTGCTATCGGACACACGAGTCATGCTGAATGTAAGAGAAGACGCAAACCCGAGACCGGAGAAGGGGGGATTTCAATCTTCGGACTCATCAGTTTTTCTCCGAATCGCCTTCTTTGGAAGAAGCATTCGATTCGTCGCCTTCGGCAATTCCGGCCCCGTCTCCGAGAGCCTCTTCGTCCCCATCGGTAGCAGAAGCACGACCACTGGCACTTGCTACGCAAGCGACAAGAACTTGCAAAGGATCGCCAGGAAAAGAAACGCCATCAATTTTAGGAAGATCCTTGACTTGCAAATAGTCTCCTAGATCCAATTCGGTAACGTCAACCTCGATCGAGGAAGGCAAGGCACTTGGACGGCAACGTATCTCAACCTCGTTCGTATTAACTTCAAGAATACCGCCGGTCATCTTCACGCCCACAGCCTCTCCTACGATTTCCAACGGGACCTTGGTCTGGAGTTCCTGACCACGGGTCACCTGAATAAAATCGATATGCAAGATGGCATCCGTCAGAGGATGACGCTGCATTTCCTTAATCAATGCCAACTCATCTTCCCCGTCACCCGACTGGAGACGAAAAAGAGACGCGGCACCAGCAGAATTTCGCATCAACTGGCGAAACTCCCGTTCATCAAGTGAATAAGATTTGTTCAGGTCTTTGCCATAATAGATTATGGGGATTCGACCAGAGGAACGCAGCTTTTTACAAGCATACCTACCGCTTTGCTCACGTAAGGCGACATTGAGGGTTAGATCGTTTAATTTGGACATCGTTGATGGGCTCCTTTTTTTGGGGGAAAGTGAAAAAAATAGCTAGTTATCCAAAGAAGTGCAAGTAAACTCGCAGTTTAACGGCATTTAGAAATTTCGTTCGGCAGCTTGAATCCGAAAGTGGGCTAGGCTATTTGGGAGGCGTAGTTGAAGAGAGGTAGGCGAAAAAGTGACGAAACTCCTCCGCGGTCAGAGATTCGAGCAGACCTGAGGGCATGAGTGAGCGTCTGGCGGGAGCGAGGTTGGCGATTTGGTTACGGGGAACCACGTGATCTTGCCCATCGAGACCGCGAAGAATAAGTACCTTGGGGTTTTCCTCAACCTTGAAGCCACTCAGTATCCGACCATCCTTGGTGCTAAGGATGTTGTGTTCGTAGCCTTCGCGAATCTCGGCGCTTGGACGAACAATAGCGAGGAGCATGGCGTTTAGGTCCGACCTATCGTAGGATGTGAGGTCGGGACCGATGCGCCCCCCCTTGCCAAACAAAACATGGCAAGCGGCGCAACCTGCCCGACCAAAGAAAAGGCTTTCTCCCATCTTGGGATTTCCGCCGCCCAAAGAGGCAAGGGAACGATAGCGGGTCATTTCTCGATCGAGTTCGATTTCCGTTTGCAATTCGATGGAACTGAATTCAGCGATGAGCAGTTTTTGCAGCTGAGGCAAATCGTGCAGCCTTAGTTTGGCGAGAATTTCCCGAGTGAGGGTTTCGCGAGAGATCCTTTCGGAAACGCATGCTTCGACCAACCCCAAAGCCCAGCCTGCGCGGCTCGCCAACAAATGTACGGCACCTGTACGAAGTTCTTCGGGCAAATTGGGGAAAGCGATAGTTATGGTTTTTCCAATTTCGGGTCGGTCGAACTTCTGTAAGCTCAGCAAGGCTTCGCGCCGGAGGGGCATTTCCTTTCCCGCCGAAACAAGACCCAGTAAGACAGGAACCGCTCGAAACTCTTTCACGTCACCCAAGATCCTAGTAAATTGGATGCGGAGGTCGAGGGGGGCCTTACTGTCCTTCAGTCGGTCGATAGCCTTGATTGTCGCCTCCTTGTCGCCTCGACGGAGAATGAGTGAGAGGTTTTCTTGCCCGCGTGCCTTGGACAATGCACGGGAAAGGCTCTCGGGCAAAGGTGGCAAGGTCCGTCCCTCAAAGGCTTTTTCAAATCCTTCCAAAAGTAGGGCAGTATTTGCGGCATCGGGTGCCAGTGCCAGCAAGTGGGCACAGGCTTCCAATTCGGCTTGCCCACCGGACAAGGCCCATCTCCGCATGAGGTTTTGCTGAGGAAGCGCACCGTCTGCCTGTAAGTGACTATTCCAATTTGCAGGGTCTTTGAAATGCACTAACGTCGAGTCGAGTTCTGAGGCATGAGTTTCGAATCCCCACCAGACAAGGAGCGGAAGGTGAGGGTCTCCCGCGTCTTCCTTGAGCCGTGCAAGACGCGCAAGAAGAGGCAAGCCTTCGCGGGCAGGAAGACGGCGGGCACTGGCGGCTAGCTGTGAACGAACTTCGGCATCGGTTTCGTATCCCGCCATTTCAGCCAATCTTTTGGCAACCTCTGGAGAAACCTCTCTCTGATCACCCAGTAAGCGTACCGTCCATCGACGCACATGAGGATTCTTGTGCCCGAGAGTCTCCAGCGCAACCTCCTTGCCGAATCCACCGCACAAGTTCAATGCCCATAAAGCCTGCAGGGCGGGTTGCCCGAATTCCTCTTGAAGAATTGCACGGAGCTTTGGGACATGCGCCGAGTCCGGATGGTCGCCCAATATCCGCAGTGCGGTTTCACGATGCCAGCGATTCTGGTGTCGCAGGGCCGTCTGCAACAGGTTGGCGGGAGAGAAAGGGTCACCAAGCCGAACATGCTTCGCTCCCTTGGCCTTGAGCCGATAGATTCGACCGAGATCGGCATCGGTAAGACCCTTGGAGTAAGCGATGTAATGAGCGACCTGTCTGGCATGGAAGTCGGCCACGTACAAGTTGCCGTCGGGACCGGTCTGGATTTCCACGGGCGAGAACCAACGATCATCAGGATCTGCTCCAATGGTGATAGGCTTGTCCATGTCTTCCGTGCGAAAGGTGGATCCATGTGATCTGAGATCACTGGCCACAACGTAACGGAGGGTGGGTGCGACTCCAAATAGTTTTCCGTGATAGCGTTTCGGCAGGGCCGTCCCTTCATAAATCTCGAAGGTGTGGGTGAATCGTTTCACCTTCGGATGAGCCATAGACGGGAAGTGACCGAACGCGTAAGGATTGGACAAGTTGCCATGCTTGCCGAAGGTTTTGCGGTAGTAGCCTCCTTGCACATAGTGGAACCCGCGCGTATCACCGCCATTGTGACCGGAATAGACTCGTCCCTTCGAATCGATCTCTACCCCAAAGGCATTACCGCCACCCTCCGCGAAGACCTCGAAGCGATGAGTCTCGGGCTGATAACGCCAAGCAAATTGGCCCATGCGGTGAATCGGCTTGAATCCAGGTATGGGCTTGTTATCGGGGCCATGCAGAACGACGTTAGCCGTTACAGTGCTCCCGTGGGTGGCGTAAATCCAACCATCCGGCCCCCAACGCAGGTTGTTGGCAATAGAATGGGAATCCTCCAAGCCGAAACCTGAGAGGAGGATGCTCGGGGTGGGGGAGTCGGGACGGTCGTCCCCGTCCTTGTCGGCATAAAACAGCAGATAAGGAGGATTGAGAACGAAGACTCCGTCACGACCCTTCAAGGCGGCAGTTGCAAGGTTGAGTCCATCCAGAAAAACCTTGTGGGAATCAAAAGTACCGTCGCCATCGGTATCCTCGTGGATGGATATTCGATCCTTCCCTCGAAAAGGAGAATTGGACGCGTGGGGTGGAGGCGGAGGGTGGGGTGGGTCGTAGACGTTTCGAAAGACTTTGTCGTGAGAGATCATCCTCAATCCAGCAGGCCAAGGGTACTGCCTGTACTCAACCACCCACATACGGCCTCGTTCGTCAAAGTTGACGTAAAGCGGGTTGGCTACATCCGGTTCACGCAGCACGAGTTCGATTTCCAAATCGTCCGGCGTTATTAGTTCAGGAAGGCGGGCTTCTTCAAAGGGAACAGGCTTTCGGAATTTGCCGGGCAATTTCCGACTCAAACACCAATGAATCGCATTAATCAATAAGTGGCGAAAAGCAACTGTTTCAAAATCATTTGGGTGCCCGAGGGACGTGTTGAAAACCCTATTCCCCCATATTGGTTTGTTGGTCCATGCCACGGGTTCCGCTGCATCGACACCTTCCGCCCTGCCTGAAACCAGAATTTGAGTCGTTGAGGCTAGCGGTGAAACTTGGTAAAGCGACCCGCCCGATGGCACTTCTTTGGCCGATTGCAAGCCGTCGAGTATGGGATGCCCTTTTGCGGTAGGCTCAATCCTAAACCATGTCTTTTTGTCGGAACCATAATGATTGGAATAGTTGCCACCAAGCACCTCGGCATCCCAGCCCTCCCACAACGCATGTCCCGCCGGAACAGCCTTTCCCCTCAAATGGAATGCGTGACTCGCTGTGCGAATCCCGACTACGGGCTTTCCCGCTTTAACCCAAGAACGAATCGAATTCATCTGAGAAATCTTCGGGCCGCGACGACGAACGCTCACAAACAGCAAATCAGCCCCCTCTAAAGCCCGTTCCGTTCCCTTTAAATCGTTTCGTCCATCTCCATCGTCTGGGGCAATAACATATATCGCACGAAACCCTAATGGCTTCAATTCCGATTCGTAGAATGTCGGGACTGTCTTGAGCGTATTATATTCCCGTTCAGCTAAAACAAACGCTATCGTCGCATCTTCCCCAAGGGTACAACAGAGCGATAACAACAGGAGGACAAGCAGCCGAAAAAACCTCATGCCGTCATCACAATCATACCGGAGGCCTAGGTCAAACCAACGTTCACAACTCAATGGGTCGGCAACAAAAAAGCAACTTCAAGCAGTAGGCAAAAGTTCTTGAATCGGGGAGCCATATGGCAGGATAGGCATAGGGCGACCGGCACGGTCGGGAAACGCAATATTATAATCTATGCCCAAATGTCGGTAAACGGTGGCCCAAAGGTCGTTGGGAGACAAGGGCCGCTCGACAGGTTCCTCGCCCTTCGAATCGGTTGCCCCAATCACCTGACCCGTGCGCATACCACCACCGGAAACGAGCATGCTCATTGCCCGCGGCCAATGGTCCCGGCCAGGTTGATTCACCTTTGTCTTCGTGCCCTTGCCTATCGAAATGCGGGGAGTGCGGCCGAACTCGCCCGTAACGACAAGCATGACCTTCTTGTTTAAACCTCTTTCATAAAGGTCCTCCACCATCGCGGTGATAACCTTGTCGTAGATCGGAAGGCGCACCTTTGAATCCTTGAAAATGTGGGCGTTCACGGCATGACTGTCCCAATTGTAGGCACCTTCATCGATCCAAGGCACACCAGTATCGCCGTAAGGATTTTCCATTACTACCGTCACCCAATTTGCTCCCGCTTCCACCAACCGACGAGCCAGCAACGCTCGAGTCCCCCAGTTATGGTTGCTGAATCGATCTCGAGTGCGCTGAGATTCCTTACTCAAATCAAAGGCATCGCGCACATTTTCGGAAGTCATCATACTCAATGCGCGCTGGTTAAAAAGATCCATCGAGTTAAAAACACCGCTGTTGTCAACGTCCCGACGCATCCGGTCGAAATTATGAAGGAGTGAGGTTCGGTCGTTAAGCCGGTCGGACAGACTTTTATCGATATCGATGTTCTCGACCTTGAAGTCCTTTTTACTTGGATCGGCCGAAATGGCAAAAGGATGGGTCTCCGCACCCAAATAGGCAGATCCAAAACTAAAAGTGTCGATCCCGTTGACCCTACCATTACCGAGAGCCATATATCCAGGCATCCCTCGGGTATCCCGCTTGCCCTCGAGCGCCTTGAAGGCCATAGAGCCCACGCAGGGATAGTCATTTACGAAACCAGTCGGCTCATTTGGGTCACGACCAGTCAGAAAACGCTTATGGCCGCCGCCATGGTCGGAAAAGGTGTGGTGGACAGAGCGAATCAGGTTGTACTTGTCCGCACACTTGGCATGCATCGGCAAAAGTTCGCAAACCTCGATGCCCGGCACATTCGTACGAATGGGATTGAACTCACCTCGATGCGTATCGGGAGCATCGGGTTTCATGTCGTAGGTCTCCATGTGTGGTGCGCCACCAGGGAGCCAGACAAAGATTACCGATGTGTCCTGCGCCATGCTTCCAGCAGAAGCAGACAGGTCACGAGCCTTTAGGAGACTGCTTAAACCCAAACCTCCGGCGGCAGCCCCACCGATTTGGAGAAAACTGCGCCGCGGCATAGGTCCCGGACACAAACCATTTAATTCTCCATGCTTCATCAAACAATATATTTCATTAAAACACCTGCTTCGTCAAGAATCCAAACCTTTGCAGGAAGCAAATTCCCAGGAAAGATTTTGACGAAATTCAACAATCAAGAACGCTCTTTCCAGTCGTAGGCTACCCGAGAATTTCTCCAGAAAAACTTTTCCGACTGCTCGACGGGCATTTCGGCAAGATATTCCTTCAAAATATCGATTGCCATAGAGTAGGGAGCGGTATGATCGCTGACAGGCCAATTGCTCCCGTAAAGGAGGCGATTCTCCCCGAAGATCTTCCAGAGATGATCCAATCCTGACCGATAAGTAGCCGCGTGTTGAAATTCCGGAGCAAGTTTTCTTACGATGTTTGAAACCTTTGCAAAAACATTTGGTCTTGTCGCCAGATTTTCCATAGCCCGTTCGGCAGCATCTCGCACAAATGAATCCGTTGAGATATCAAACGGGAAATGGTTGATGATGATCCGCAAAGTAGGCACTATTTCAGCCAAATTCACAATATTCGGCAACATGGCGGGTCCACCCAAGACATCCACGCTGAGCCCCTGAGCCGCGATATACCGCAAATCATCGACATAAGAAACACCCGAAAAGTCAGCCAACTCCTTTTCTCGGATACGAATTCCTCGAAAGAGAGGGTTTTTCGCGAATAGTTCCAGATGCCCCTGGAACTCGAGGTCGCCTACCGGCAAATTGCCCACAACGCCAAGGATAGATGGATTTTCATCCGCGAGATCGAGAAGCCATTGATTATCCTCTATTCGATGTGAAGCTTCAACCAAGATTGATTCTCGTACGGCATGAGATTCAGCTGTTTTTAAGAAATCCTTAGGCAGAACAGTACGATAAAGAAGTTTGTCCTTCTGCTCGGGCCAAACCACTCCGCCTTTGCGACCAGGATCGTAACAATGAATGTGAGCGTCGACAAAGCGTGAAACTCGCGCCTTCGAGCTTCGAGCCTTTTGCGGTTGGGTTTCAGGCCACTGCCGCACACACCCTGGCATAAGAGAACCAATACCCAAACCACTTGCGGCAAGAAAGGTCCGACGATCAACTGCGAATTGGCGGCTCGTTGTCATGTAATGGAGAACATCTTGAACACTTGCTTAAACAATATGGCTAATTATTGACCTTGATAGCAACTGCATCCAACTGCAGAGGAAGACTCATTGTCAATAGGCCTGACGACCATTAGAGAAGAAATGGAGTCGCAGCACCGCATTCACGCCAAGAGAGAGTAGCATGTTATTATTATTTGATGCCTGGTCGCTCAGTGGCAGAGCAGGTGACTGTTGATCACTTTAAAGTCCAGAAGGAAGGCCAGTAAGCATGGGACATTCAAAAAATGCTGCTCTTTTAACTACGCTATAAAGCCGCTCTCAAATTGCCAAAGTCGCAAAGAACCTTCACATTTTGTTAAGGAACCCACCCAAGGGTTTTATCGTGCAGCGCAACACCGCACAAAGCGACCCAATCGCCAGTGGCATCGACCACGCAGGACGAGAGCGGGCTAGGACTTAAAACAGATTTCACCAATACCCGATGTCCGACCGGATCGGGCCAATTTTGACCACCGCCAAGGCTCTCGCGAGGACCAATCGATTCAACCACATTTTGAAATTTCAGTATTCCCTCACCGTTTCCCACTAGATCTTATGCTAATCCACAACAAAAGATCATTCCCCGAAAACGCGAAAACTAAAATGTTCGCATTTGATCGGTAGGGCGTAAGATGGCTCTCCGGGCTGGGCTCGAACCAGCGACCCATTGATTAACAGTCAATTGCTCTGCCAACTGAGCTACCGGAGAATAAAAGCCTTCTTATCCTTATTTATCAATGCATCGTCAAGAACAACTTGAAACCCATTTGAGATTGGCCGCTTGCCCTCGGCGACGACTTGTTAAATTCGTTTCCTCATTTTTGCTACACTGATTAGCTACACTTTCCAGCCTAGCAAAGTGTAGCCGCATGTCTCGACTGGAGCAGGCATGAAAACTGCCGACCCCTATAGATACTAGTTTTGTAGCCTATTTCCAGGTGGCCCTCGGCCGTGCAGCTCAACCCTTGAGCGAGTGACTGTTAATCAATGGTAGACTGATTCGAATCCAGCATGCGCAGCCCCTCTTTTTGCTAAGGCTGGCTACGGTTCTCGTACATCCAATTCAGGCCAACGGTCTAATTTTCGGTGAAGCGTTCGACGGCTTACTCCCATTAGCTCCGCGGCCTTCGTACGATTGCCCCCCGCCCGAACCAAGGCGTTGCGGAGGAGACGTTTTTCATTTTCCTCCACCGAAAGATTCTCACCGGGGGAGCGTTCGTCTACGAGGAGATCAGTAGGTGCGGAGAAGCGGGGATCAAGATCATACTCGGTAATTTCGCTTCCTCTCTTGAGAACAACCATATTCTCACAAAAGTTTCGCAACTCCCGGACATTGCCCGGCCAGGAATACGAGCGAAGGATGGATAATGCCTGAGCACTGGGAATCGGGGTAGTCAAACCGTTCTCCTCGGCAAACTCTTCCAAAAAATGGTTAAGGAGGATTGGAACGTCGTCTGCACGTTCTCGAAGCGAGGGAAGTTGGATACGAATAACGTTGAGCCGGTAAAACAAGTCGTCCCGAAACTCGCCTTTCTTGAGCATATTTTCGAGATTCCGATTCGTGGCACAAACAAGTCGCGCATTTACGACAATCGGCTTCATACTGCCAAGACGCTCAATTGTTTTGGATTCTAAAAAACGAAGTAGCTTCACTTGAGTTGAAGGATCGATTTCTCCAATTTCATCTAAAAAGAGAGTTCCATTGTCCGCCGCCTCAAAACGACCGATACGCCGTTCGGCAGCACCTGTGAAAGCACCTTTCTCATGTCCGAACAATTCACTTTCCAAAAGATTTGCAGGAAGAGCAGCGCAGTGGACAGGTACGTATGGGCCCCGAGCGCGGTCGCTGTTTTGATGAATGGCTTGAGCAATCAGTTCTTTGCCCGTACCGGTCTCACCCTGCAGTAAAACGGAAGCTTTGGAAGGTGCAACCAGCCTCACCTTCTCCAACACCTCCTCAAGAGCCGAAGACTCACCCAAGATGCCATCAAAACTGTATTTCTTATCTAGGCGACGATGAAGAGCTGCATTTTCCTCAGTTAAATTCCGTGAATCAAGACCACGGCGAATGAGGATTTCCAATTTCTCCAGGTTCAAGGGCTTAGAGAGAAAATCAAAAGCTCCCCGTTTCATGGCTTCCACGGCAACATCTACGTCTCCATAGGCCGTCATCATTATGCAAACAGGCCTGTTCGGCATCCGAATGGCATGATCAATAACGCTCATTCCGGAAGATCCCGACATGCGAAGATCAGTCAGGACGATATCGAATTTCTCGGCATCAAGTAGGTTGAACGCTTCCTCGGGATCCGAAGCCAAGTATATGTCGTATTTCTCTTCAAGAGCTAACTCCAGGCCTTCGCGAGTGTGTTGCTCGTCGTCAACGATGAGGATTGTTGCTGGCATTTCTAAATAATTCAGTCGGATTGATATAAGTATATTTCACTGCTCCTCAAGTAGCTTCATTCGTCGATCTTTTCTTGGAAAACGGAGGGTCACAATAGTGCCCGCACCTGGCTTGCTGTCGATGCCTACGTCACCTCCATGATCTCGCATAATACGATAGACGATCATCATCCCTATGCCATGACCATTTTTTTTCGTGGTGTAATAGGGCTCGAACACCTTTGGAATATCTTCCTTCGCAATGCCGACCCCCGAGTCGACAAACTGTACATAGACGTTTTCGTCGTCTCCGCGAGTAACGATGCTTAACTTTGGATCCTTCCCCATAGCGTCGATAGCGTTGCCAATCACATTGAAAAAAACCTGTTTCAATTGGTCTGGGTCTGCAAAAACGAAAGGTGTTTTCGCGCCCTCCTCCACTTGAATGCTTACCTTCCGGGCTTTAAATTCCTCTTCCCGACCTCGCAAGGATTCTTCCAGCAACTCAAGTAGGTTGGTATCACGAAAATCAGGTTTCGAAGGTCGAATCGCCTCAAGAAAATGGGCAATGATGCCATCTAGGCGCTCCACCTCTTTCACGCAGGCGCCGAGGGACTTTTCAAGTTTTTCGTTTTCGGCTATTTCATCAAGACGGCGCATCATTAGCTGCAGATGAATATTAATCGAGTTGAGAGGGTTTCCGAGTTCGTGAGCAACTCCAGCAGCCAAGTTCATTACACTCGCTATCTTTTCGCTCTCGATCAACTCCTCGGTGGACACCTTGTCCTCCGTAACATCAGACAACACAACTGCAAGACTGCGAGAATGTTTGGTTGCTTCGAGATTGTCCTCGCTGTCGATGGGGACGGCATAGAGCCGAACATAGCGATATTCGGGATAAGAAATGCTTAACTCTCGTTTAATTACATCGGCTTCAGGAAATCCGGTCTTACGATCAAGCCCCAATGCTCGTGCAATCTCGGGTGCGGCTCGAGCCACCTTTACTTTTCCGACTGCACTTTCCTTCAATCCAATTAGACGTCGACCTTGCAGGTTCGCGTACTGAATAGAGCCCGCACCATCGAGAACCAAAATTCCATCACGTATAACATCGAAGATGGTTTCCAATAACCGCCGCTCCTTGGCCAACTTTTGCACCAGAATGCCAAGATTTACCTCGTCTAGGTCTTCAATGCGTCCAAGGACACGATCAAGTGGACTTCGGCGAGGTTTCACGAATCTATCCTTTCCAAAAGAATACGGGCTACTTCAAGCTTCGGGGCGAGATCGATAGGGACGACCTCCCCATTTCTCCCAAGCAAAGTAACCTCGTTAAAATCGGATGCGAATCCACGCTCAGGCAATGACACATCGTTCACTACGATCCAATCAAGATTCTTTTCACGAAGCTTTCGCTCTCCATTGCTCAAGCAATCGTTTGTCTCAGCGGCAAAGCCGACGAGGTTTTGACCAGAAACTTTGCGGCGACCAAGTTCCGCCAAAATATCGGGAGTCTGCTCCAGTTCCAAAATCGTGCTCATTTCACCTTTCTTTAGTTTGCTTTTAGCAACGAAAGCCGGTTTGTGGTCGCAGACGGCGGCAGCCATTATCATGAAGTCGCATGATGAAAAGATGTCAAGGCAAGCGGCAAGCATCTCATCAGCGGTTTCTACAAAAGTCCGTCTCACGCTGGACTTTACGTCAAGAGTAACCGGTCCGCTAATCAAATCTACTTCCCAGCCACGTTCACGAGCTGCATCGACTACGGCAAAACCCATCTTGCCCGTTGACGGGTTCGAGAGGAAACGGACGGGATCCAACCATTCTCTAGTGGGTCCCGCCGTAACCAAACAACGAATTGAGCTTGCTTTTGTCACATTGAAAGAAAGGCTCGCGATGATATCGAATTTTGCCGACAAACACAATATTTCATAGAAACCAACATCAGATGCAAAACCCAAAACGGGAAAACATTTGGCTGAATTTCGGATTCAATCTAATTCTGCCTATCTTAATCCTCCGAAAAGGAGATGATTGGCTAGGAGATCCCCTTGCGGGTTTGCTTGACGCTCCCAGCGATGGACCACTGGTGGGTTCCGTCATTCTAGTCTTGGCGGTCTTATTCCCCATAGGATACGGCATATGGGATCTGCTCCGTCGCAAGCGCTGGAACATCATTTCCATTTTGGGTGCAGTGAGTGCATTCCTTACCGGCGGCATAGGACTAGTTCCAGGTGCCACGGTCGCGATGTTCGCGATAAAAGAAGCAGCCCTTCCGGCCATTTTTGCCATATTGACCGTGGCAACGCTCAATACGAAAAAGCCTCTCGTAAAGTTGTTTTTATACAATCCCGACGTAATTAACGTGGATCGGGTGGAAGCCGCGTTGGAAGAACGCTCCGCAAAAGCCAAGTTCGACAGGCTGTTGGCCATGTGCACTTGGTACATTGCCTCAACCTTCATTCTAAGCGCCATTCTCAACTATGCTCTTGCGAGAATCATCGTTAAGACGGAACCGCATATAAACAAAATCGCTTTCAACGATGAGGTTGGTTCTATGATGGTATGGAGTTTCCCGATTATCAGCATACCTTGCATGATCGTTACCGCTTTTGCCTTTTGGAAATTGATACAAGGCATCAAGTCCCACGCAGGACTAGCCATTGAAGAAGTTCTTGTTGGCGCAGAACAGGTATCGAAAAATAAGTAAAAGGGATTTAGCGTTCTTCAAGTGGAATGTACAAGCGCTCAGGGGCACCTTGGTAAATTTGGCGTGGGCGATGGATTTTGCCGCCACTCTCAGCAATTTCTTTCCAGTGAGCAAGCCATCCAGGAGCCCGACCGATAGCAAAAAGGACCGTAAACATATCTGTGGGAAATCCTAAAGCTTGGAGGATAATACCGCTGTAAAAATCGACGTTTGGATATAGCTTTCGCTTAATGAAGTACTCGTCCTGCAATGCCACCTCTTCAAGATGGCGAGCGATATCCAAAATGGGGGAAGAAACGCCTAAAGCTTCGAGAGCGCTATCGCAGGCGCCTTTCAGGATTTTTGCTCGAGGATCGTAATTTCGGTAGACTCGATGCCCAAAACCCATAAGGCGAGTTTTGCCTTCCTTGGCAGCAAGAATGAAACGCGAACCGTCATCTCCGGACTCATGAATCTCGTCGAGCATTTTGATGACAGCCATGTTTGCCCCCCCATGAAGAGGACCCCAAAGAGCACATACCGCACCAGCAAGAGAAGCGAACGGGTTCGCCCCGCCTGATGCGATCATTCGACCGGTGGAAGTGGAACAATTTTGCTCATGATCGGCATGCAGAAGGAAAATGAGATCCAAGGCTTTACTTACTGCGGGAGGGATCGCTTCACCGTTGTCGGTCTTGGAAAACATCATGGAGAGAAAATTCTCGCAGTAAGTATTCTCAGGATTGCTTTTGATCGGCGCAAGCCCCATGCGGGATCGGTGGTGCCGGGCAGCAATCTGCCGAATCGCCGAAATAATGATTGCTGCAGATTCGTCGAAGACTGCCAAGTCCTTGACTCGGTCATTCGAAATCTTGTCGGGATGGCAGGTGCCGAGCGCATGAATACCGGCCGAAAGAACCGCCATAGGGTGAGCATCCTGAGGAAAGGCCTCAATGACGTTAGCCACCGATTCGGGAAGAACACCAGCTGCTGAAACACGTTGGCGAAAAGCCGTCAATTGGTCGTGGTTTGGAAGCTCCCCATAGATAACGAGATAGGCAGATTCGAGAAAAGTTGATTTTTTGGCTAATTCTTCGATGGGATAACCTCTGTAGCGAAGAATCCCCTTGTCGCCGTCAATAAACGTAACCTTGCTTTCGCAAGAACCGGTATTGCCGTAACCATCGTCAAAAGTAATGAGACCGCTCTGCTGTCGAAAAGACCGCATGTCTATGGCACTCTCGTCCTCCGTTCCAGTAATAATTGATAGGTCGTAATTATCGTTGCCGATACGAATAGTAGCCGAATCTTCCATGAGGAAAAAAAAGGATGAGTAGAAAAACAAAAAGCAGAACCACAGAGTAGCCTGCGTAAGATTAGGGTTGGTTTACATTATCAAGAAAATTTCGGTAGATTTGCAATCCTTTTGCCTGACTTTTTTCAGGATGAAACTGCGTAGCATGACAATTTCTCGAAGTAATACCGCTGACGAACTCTCCGCCATAATCAGTTCGTGAGAAAACGATATCATCGTTCTCAGGTTCCACTCGGTAACTGTGAACGAAGTAAAACTGGTCCCCATCAACCAATCCGGCACGTAACCACCTGGGAGCAGTTTCCGAAAACACTAGGCTATTCCAGCCCATGTGAGGCACCTTGAATTCTGCAGGTAGACAAAATCTAGACACCTTTCCCGGAAAAACGGAAAGGCCCGGGGCATTGCCCTCTTCCGACCATTCAAAAAGGACTTGTAGACCTAGGCAAATTCCGAAATAGGGCCTATCGGCAGTAATCCATTCCTTCAAGAGGACATCGAATCCACTTCTCTTTAAGGTGCCCATGCAATCTGGGAAACAACCTTGCCCGGGAAATACTAGAGCTGATGCATTTTCTGCAGCTGAAGGCTTGGTTGCCAAAATCACCTCGGAACCTAGGTTCTCGAAAGCCTTCACAACGCTTCGAATATTGCCTGTGCCGTAATCGATTACAGCCAACTTCTGTCTCATCATCACAGGTGCTATGGTAAGTCGCAATAGAACTTCACTCGGAAAGCGTACCCTTGGTTGAGGGTATCGCTCCCCCGAGACGAGGTTCGTAACGGGTGGCCGCGTCTAGAGCACGGGCAAATCCCTTGAACACGGCTTCCACCACATGGTGCGGTTCTTCACCATACTCGAGGCGAACATGAAGGTTGGCTCCAGCTTCATTGGCAAAAGCCTGAAAAAATTCCTTGAACAAATTCACATTGAAGTCGCGGACAAAAGTGACGGGGGGCTCGGCATTATAAACTAGGTATGGACGATTGCTCAGATCCAAGGAGACGGTTACGAGGGTTTCGTCCATGGGTAAGACAAAGAAGCCGTAGCGAGTAATGCCAGCACGGTTGCCCAATGCCTTACGCACCGCCTGACCTAGGGCCAAACCCGTATCCTCCACAAGATGATGGTAGTCCACTTCAATATCGCCTCGGGCATCCACCGAGAGGTCGAAGAAACCATGACGGGCAAAAAGCTCAAGCATATGGTCAAAGAAGGGAGCACCTGTATTGATTTCCCCTTTGCCCTCTCCGTCGAGATTCAAAGAGAGATTAACGCAGGTTTCATTAGTCTCCCGCGAAACTTCACCTATTCGTGTGTTTTCCATTTCCTTAGAGTCTCCTTCAGCATGATCATTTCGTCCTCCCGTCCAATACTGATGCGTAAGAACGAAGAAGTCAAAGAATGATTGGGAAAGTGGCGAACAAGGATACCATTTTGCTTGAGATGGGAGAAAAGACTCTGCGCTACTTCAAGACCGACCTCACCGTTAATAGTCCTTGGCTCAGTAAAAAGAAAGTTGGCGGCACTCTCGTAGGTTTTCCAGTTGCTGGAGCGAAAGTCATCCAGCGTATTTTTGCGAGTAGCTTTGATTTTTCTCGTTGTCTCTCGGAAGTAAGATTGGTCTCGAATTGAAGCAATTGCCGCAGCTTGGGCAAGCCTATCGACATTGTAGACTTCGCGAGCCTTGTTAAGAACCTCGATAAGCCCAGAATCTCCGAGAGCATACCCGACCCGTAGCCCGGCTAACCCGTAAGACTTCGAAAGAGTTCGCGTAATGATCAGACGAGGACAATCGGCGAGCAACCCCACGGCATTGTGTGGCGCAAAGTCAGCATAGGCTTCGTCGGCAACGAGAATCCCAGGGAAACCATTATGAAAAGCACATAGAAAATCGTTGGTAAAAGCCGTCCCCGAAGGCGCGTTAGGGGTTGTAAGATAAAATAAATTGGCTCTACAAGCAAGGAGGTCGGACAAATCCAGCCCAAACCCCTCCTTAAAAGGAACTTCAACAAGTGGAGCATGTTGAAGTGAGGCAAGAACTGAATACAGAGAATAACTGGGAGAAGTCATGCCCGCGGGATGATCGTGATCCGTAAAACAACGGGCACAAAGGTTCAAGATATCATCGGATCCATTTCCCACTAATACTTGATTCGGTTCAAGATCATGCAGATCAGCGATTGCTTCTCGGAGCGGGAAAGAAGTTGGGTTCGGATATAAACGAAGTTTAGAAATTTCATCGTTTATTGCGGCAACAACATGTGGTGAGGGCGGGTAGGGGTTTTCGTTGGTATTAAGCTTGATTACCTCTTGCCTTCCCAAAGATTGCTCGCCGGGAACGTAGCCGGAATGCACCTGCATATGGGGCAGCACGCGCGAAACGGGAGAAGACACCTTTAGTGAAAGTTTTCGAAGCGGATCGCAAGAGAGCGACCGTGAGCATCCAACTCTTCCATAGCGGAAAAACGAGAGATCACTTCATCGGCCTTACGAAGAGCCTCAAGATCGTAGCGTACGATACTGGAGCGACGAAGGAAATCGCTAAGACGTAAACCTGCAGAAAAACGAGAGGTTCGGCCCGTAGGCAGAACATGACTAGGCCCTGCCGCAAAATCACCTAACACCGTTGGGGTGTAATGCCCTTGAAGAATAGAACCTGCGGTAGTAATTGAGGAAGTAAAACGTTCAACCTTTGAATCGTCTATCTGCAGTTCCAAATGTTCCGGAGCTACGAAGTTAGCCACTTCAAACGCTCGTTTTTCGGAGCTAACCCGAATAGTGAATAACCCGGTTTTGAGAACGTTACGAATGGCATCTCGATGAGAAAGGGTTGCCAGTTGTTTTTCTGTCTCGACAAGGGATAATTGAAGAATCTTTTCGTCCAAACAAAGGAGAAACACGTTTTCCTTGCCAGAACCATGTTCAGCTTGAGCCAAAAGCGCGGCAGCGACATAAGCGGGGCGGGCAGTCTCATCGGCGACGACCATTACCTCGCTCGGTCCGGGCAAAAGGTCTATGCCGACCGTACCGAAAACCTGCCGCTTCGCCTCATTCACATAGACATTGCCTGGGCCGAAAATTTTATCAACGGGAGCAATCGTTTCTGTCCCATAGGCAAGTGCAGCCACAGCTTGTGCACCTCCCGCCTTGTAAACCTCATCCACACCACAAAGAGAAAGGGCGGCGAGCAAAGGCGGTGCAATCGTCCCGTCAGGTCTCGGTGGTGTGGTAAGGGCTATCTCAGGAACACCTGCCGCTTTAGCTAAGACTGTCGTCATTATAACAGTAGAAACTAAAGGCACTTGACCGCCGGGTACATAAATTCCAACTCGCCGCAGAGGATAGTATCGCTCGCCAACGGCACCGCCATGGGAATTAGTAGACATCCAGTCTTCGCTTTGACAATGAGAATGAAATGCACGAACATTTTCGATGGCTTCCTCGATTGCTGATCGATCCCGCGCCTCGAGGGCTTCTTCGGCCTGATTGAATTCGGATGCACTTACGCACTGCTCGGCGGAAGTCAAGGAAGCTCGGTCAAACTGAGAGGTAAAAGACAACAATCCGTCGTCACCGTCCTCACGAACCTTTTTCAAAATAGAGGTCACTGCACTTTCTACTTCAGGATTTCGAGAAGAACTCGAGATGGACGCGAGTTTCTCAAACAATTCTGAATCTTCCCCGTCTATATGCTGCATTTAGAAAAGGCTTATACTGGGAAGATAGCTTACTCCCATTCTATAGTGCTTGGTGGCTTAGAACTCACATCGTAGACAACACGATTTGCTCCCTTAACTTCATTGATTATTCGATTTGAGACCGTGCGCAATAGCTTGTCGGGCAACTTTGCCCAATCGGCAGTCATCGCATCGCTACTAGTTACGGCACGAATTGCAATGACGTTATCGTAGGTTCGTTCGTCCCCCATAACCCCAACGCTCCGGACTGGAAGGAACACGCAAAATGCCTGCCAAAGTTTATAGTATTGACGAGAGTTAAACAGCTCTTCCTGAAAAATCGCATCTGCTTCACGGAGAACGCGCAAACGGGCTCGAGTAACTTCACCAATGATGCGTACGGCCAATCCTGGCCCAGGAAAAGGATGCCGGTAAAGGACATCCTTCGGTAACCCCAAGCCAAGACCAACTTCCCGGACTTCGTCTTTGAAAAGCTCACGAAGAGGCTCGATTAATTTGAGCTTCATTTTCTTGGGCAGTCCACCCACATTGTGATGACTTTTGATGACAGCGGCCGGATTACCGGCAATAGGAATGCTTTCAATGACATCTGGATAGAGAGTTCCTTGAGCCAAAAATTCGACACATCCAATGCTTTTGACGGCATCATCAAAAACTTCAATAAAGGTTTTTCCGATGATTTTCCTTTTGCGTTCGGGGTCAGAAACCCCCTTCAGTCTCTTCAGGAAAAGAGATGAAGCGTTAATCACCTTAAGACGCGAGGGAAAGTTATCACTAAACAGTTGTTCAACTTCACTTCGCTCATTGAGACGCAGCAGACCGTTATCGACAAAGACACAAGTGAGATTCTCGCCTATCGCCCGATGAAGAAGACCTGCCGCCACCGAGGAATCCACTCCGCCACTGAGACCAAGAAGAACTCGCTTGTCGCCTACGACATCGCGAATGTCCAAGATCGTTTTCTTGGTAAAGTCATCGAGACGCCAATCGGCCTTACATTCACAAATATTTCGAAGGAAATTGTGGATCAGTTCCCTCCCTCCATCCGTATGCTCAACCTCGGGATGAAATTGGAGGCCATAAAAGCGTCGTTTGGGATCTTCAATCGCGGCAAACTCGGAGTTTTCGGAGGAAGCCACCGCCCTAAAACCTTTCGGAAGTTTCGAGAGACGATCTCCGTGAGAATTCCAAACAATAAATTTCGGTGGAAGTCCCTCAAACAGCCCCCCCTTTCTGATCGTTTTAAGTTCCCCTCGACCGTATTCTCTAAGATCGCTGGATTCAGCTTTTCCCCCGAGCATGTTGCCCATGAGTTGCAAGCCATAACATATTCCGAGAACAGGTAATCCCATACGAAACAAGGCAGGGTCGGGCTTGGGGGCATCCTTCGCAAGAACACTGGCTGGACCACCGGAAAGAATAATGCCAGACGGGGAAAGCCTCTCTAGTTGTTTAACGGGAGTGTCAAAAGGGAGGACTTTAGAAAAAACATTCGACTCGCGAATGCGACGGGCAATGACCTGTGTGTATTGCGATCCGAAATCGAGAACAATAATGGTTTGCGGCATGGGGAACCGTTGCTGACTAATCAGAAACGCAGACGCAAGTTATTCTTATTGCAAGCCGGACAATCTGCAGTTTCCAGATGGCCTCGAGTTTCGAACAATTGGTCACATTTCACGCAGTGGAAAAGCGATTGCGCAGCCATTTTTCGGTATTTTTGATCATCCCGATTTTCGTAATGAATCCAAAGATAAAAAGTTCCGGTAATAAAACCTGCAACGCAAAGGAGGTTCATCCAGATAAACGGGAAGTGAAACAACGAATTCATCGACGTAACCGCAAGATTGATCGCACCGAACAGACCATGTTAATCGTTTTTGGTATCACCTTTGGAATCATCAGCAGTATTATCGGTAGATTTTTTTTCGACTGGTTCGTCAGCAGAATTTTCGGATAACGTTTCTTCAGTTGTGTCGTCCACATCAGAAGTTGTTTCTAATTCCGACTCTTGATCATCATCTAAATCAGTAATATTATCTTCGGCAGCGACTGGAGCGACAGATTCCGTAAACTCTCCAGTATCTTCAACAACTGCCTCCTCTACATCATCAGCTTCCTCTTGTTCAGTTTTCTTTTGCTTAGACTTCAAAGATTTGGATTTCTTGTCAGTCTTTTTGCCGCTTCCTTTTCTTTTGCCATAACCTTTATCCGAAGCTTTGACGAATTCGATAATAGCCATGTCGGCTGCATCTCCAAGACGAGGGATTGCGAGTTTATAGATACGGGTGTAACCACCTGTCCGATTTACAAAATCCTCAGCAAGTTCATCAAAGAGCTTTTGAACGGATTTCTTATTTCTAAGACGAGCGATGGCCAATCGCCGATAATGAATTTTCTTGGCTGCATCATCTAAAAGATGAGCTTTTTTTGCCAAGGTAATAATTTTCTCGATCGAAGGCCTCAAGGCTTTGGCTTTTGCCAAAGTTGTACGGATACGCCCATTTTCAATAAGGGCACAACACATGTTCGCCATCAATGAGAGTCGATGGGCGGACTTTACCCCGAGAAGATGCTTATGCTTTGAGTGGCGCATGGGAAAGGATGTAAAAGATATTAGTTGGCAGAAGGTTCAAGCAAGCGATTTTCAAACTTCATGCCCAAGGACAATCCGAGTTGCTCCAGTGTCTGTTTGATTTCATTCAGAGATTTTTTGCCGAAGTTGCGGTATTTAAGCATTTCGGGCTCAGCCTTGGTGGCTAACTCGCCAACAGTTGTAATATTGGCATTGTTAAGACAATTCGCAGCACGAACGGAAAGTTCGATTTCATTCACGCTCATACTGAGTAAATTGCGCAAGCGATTTTGTTCTTCGCTAACTTCCTTGGTTTGACTTTCAAACTGAATATCATCGTCACTGATTTCCTCGAAAACATCAAGGTGATGACGAAGTATTGCCGCAGATTGCTTGAGTGCATCGTCAGGTGTAATGCGACCGTCCGTATGCACTTCCAAAATAAGCTTATCATAATCGGTCATTTGGCCGACTCGGGTATTCTGTACCTCATATTTGACGAGCGTGACCGGACTATATAACGCATCGACGTTGATTACCCCGAGAGGCTGGTCTTCACTCTTATTGTCCTCCCCGAGGCAAAACCCGCGACCTATCGTAACAGTCATCTCCGCCTGCACTCGCAACTTGCGGTCCGTCGTGAGGATTACTTGCTTAGGGTTTATAACTTCAACGCCATCAACAGGAGTAATGTCAGCAGCTGTAATCTCACCTTCTTTTTCTATGTCAAGAGTGAGCTCAAAAGGTTCTGTTTTATGGCAAACCAGAAGGACTTTTTTCAGGTTAAGTACAATGTCGCAAACATCCTCGCAAACGCCATCTAAGCTCTGAAATTCATGCTGAGCTTGATGAAGCTTCAACGTAGAAATAGCTGCTCCTTCGATGGAGCTCAGCAATACGCGACGAATGGCGTTGCCGATGGTGTGCCCATAGCCGGACTCAAATGGTTCGGCTATGAATTTCGCGTAAATGTCGGTTGAGGATTCCTCCTCCTTGATGAGACGGTTTGGGAGTTCGAACTTTCCAAGTCGCTTGGCCATAATAAGTATGAGTTGTTAAAAATATGATCTGTTTGAAGTCGGTAAGATTTAGCGACTGTAAAATTCAACGACCAGTTGCACGTTAATGCTCTGATCGAGTTCCTCCGGATCCGGGAGGCGATCCACGGTTCCTTGAAGCGAATCTACATTTACAGTCACCCAAGCAGGAGTGGGGCGATATTGAGCATCTTCGAGGTTGCGAGTTGCGAGTTGCCGTGAAGATGTTTTTTCACGCACACCAACTACATCTCCAGCCGAAACATGAAAATTTGGAACATCTACTTTTTTCCCATTAACGAGCATGTGGCCATGGTTGACGAATTGACGAGCTGCTTGACGAGTTCTCGCCAATCCCATGCGGTATACCACATTGTCCAAACGTGTCTCAAGCATGGTGAGAAAAACTTCTCCGGTTACTCCGGGTTTGGCCTTCGCCTTTTCAAAAGTGTTGCGAAACTGCTTTTCTGTTAGACCAAAGGAGTAGCGCAATTTCTGTTTCTCGTTTAAGCCGAGACCGTAGTCCTTTAGCTTTCTGCGAATGTTCCTGCCGTGCTGACCAGGTGGGTAGGCTCTGCGTTCGAATGCCTTGTTCGCAGGGAACAAGGCCATACCAAAGCGACGATTAATGCGAGTAGTGGGTCCAGTATAACGAGACATGACTTAAATAAAGTGTGAAAGAAAATTAGTTAAACCCGACGACGCTTAGGGGCACGGCATCCGTTGTGGGGAACAGGAGTCACATCTATAATGGACGACACCTTGAATCCAAGACTCTGCAGGGAACGCACTGCAGAATCGCGACCCATACCCGGGCCTTTTATCTTTACGATTAGTTCCTTCATGCCGTGAGACATAGCGACCCGACCTGCATCTTGAGTGACAACCTGAGCGGCATAAGCAGTAGATTTTCGAGACCCTCTGAAGTTACATTTCCCAGAGCTCGACCATGATATGACATTACCCTTGAGATCAGAAAAGGAGACTTTGGTATTATTAAACGTAGCTATTACATGGCAAATGCCGGAAGTAACATTTTTACTTCCCTTAGCTTTTCGAACCTTCACCTCCTCGATATCTGTTCCGAGCAAGTCTTTTGCGGTCTCTTCCTTTTTTTCTTTTGTCGCAGAGTTTTCGCCCGCATCAACATCTTTGCCTCCAGTTTCAGAAACAGGAGTTTCGCTTGCCGGAACTATCTTCGATACTTCCTCAACAATTTCGGGCAAAGCCTTGGAAGGAGGTTCTGAAGACTTTTCCTTATCCTTGTCGCTTACAGTTTCTTTTAATTCGTCTTTACTCATGAGAAAACATTCTTAATGGGAATGGTGTTGTATAAGGGTATTATTTATTGCGAACGACACCCACAGTCTTGCGACCACCTTTTCTAGTTCGGGCATTAGTGATTGTACGTTGGCCACGTACAGGCAAACCGCGCTGATGGCGCAGTCCACGGTAAGAACGTATACTCTGAAGTCTTTTAAGGTTAGCGGTGACATCTCGACGAAGATCACCCTCGACTAAATACTTCCGCTCAAGAATGACATTCATTATTTTACTTAAATCTTGCTCACTTAAATCCTGAGTACGAAGATTCGGATCAATTTGGGCTTCTTCGAGCACACTTCTCGAACGTGTAGGGCCAATGCCATATACGTATCGTAACGAATACTCTATTTTTTTACGGTTTGGGATGTCTACTCCGAGCAAGCGAGCCATGATAATTATATGGTTAAAATGAAATTTAAAATGTTATGGAGTAAGAAAGTGAGCAGCTAAGCCAAGAATGAGAAGAGCGGCGGATATCCAAATCAAAGGACGCCATTGAGCTTCAAACTCTTTCAGTTCGAGCGACTCTATCCCCTGCCCTTGAACTGAAGCGCTACGGCCACGCAAGCGACCTTTTCGCAAAAAACCATCGTAGTGACGCTGCAGAAGGAAAGTCTCAATTTGTCGCATGGTATCGAGCACTACACCAACAATAATGAGAAGACCAGTACCACCGAAGAAGGTCGCGACATTATATGAAACACCGGCAAAATTAAAAATAATGTCAGGAAAGACTGCGATAAGGGTTAAAAAAATAGATCCTGCGAGGGTAAGCCTAGTCATTACAAAGTCAAGAAATCGGGCAGTTGGCTCACCAGGTCGGACACCGGGAACATAACCGCCGTTTTTCTTCAAATCATCGGCAATTTGTACGGGTTTGAACATAATCGAAACCCAAAAGTAGCTGAATACAAGTATGAGCCCCGCATACACAGAGTAATACAGGAAGCCTCTGCCCGCGAACATAGATGCTAAATCTAACGCCCAGTTTGAGTCAGCAGGACTGTCTGCCATTGCAGCACCAAGTGTTCTGAGCAACTGGGCAGGAAACATCAGAATCGCACTTGCGAAAATCACAGGCATTACCCCAGCATAATTCACCTTAAGAGGCAAAAAAGAGCTTTGGCCACCGAACACCTTGCGCCCTACGACACGCTTTGCATACTGTACCGGAATCTTACGTTGAGCTTGCGTTACTGCAATTACACCAGCAACAACCAAGAGAAAAAGGCCTACCATCAGGAGCGCTTTGACCCAAACTAAATTATCTCCGGCTGGAGCCTGGAAGACCAAAGCGTAGGCATCCGCAAGTGCCTTCGGAAGATCAGACAAAATACCTACTGTTATAAGAAGAGAGATTCCGTTCCCGATTCCCCTTTGTGTGATTTGCTCACCAAGCCACATCAAAATTATCGTCCCAGTGGTAAGAAAGACTACGGTGTTGGCGAAAAACATCGAGGATTGAGAAACGACTATTGCACCGAAAGGTTGACCGCTCATCCCAAGGCTATTGGGATTAAAACCCTGAATCAGAGAGCCAGGGCTGTCTCGCAATGCCAATGCTAGCAGTCCGCCCTGCACTAAACAAATTACAATTGTCAAGTAGCGAGTATATTGTGAAATTTTTTGACGCCCAGGTTCACCCTCCTGCTGCAAACGGGCAAGCTGGGGAAAGACCGCACCCATTAACTGCATTATAATTGAGGCACTGATATATGGCATTATACCTAAGGCAAAGAGAGCACCATTAAGCAATGCACCACCTGTGAACATATTGTAAAAGCCCAGAATATCATTTCCGTCATCCTGACCTTGCGTGGCTCGCCATTCAAAGAAGTCGCGTATTGGAGTGGGATCAACTCCAGGCAGCGGTACATTTGCACCGACTCGAGCAATAAATAACAAAGCCAGCGTAAAAAATATACGCTGACGAAGCTCAGGTATCTTGAGCGAATTTGTGAACGCCGATAACATTAAATAGAAGAGGAAGCCTATAGAAATTTAGCCAGTGAGTGAAATCCAAACTACTATGAACTAGTTTCGACGGATCCCCCTGCAGCCTTAATTTTTTCTTCGGCGGATGAAGAGCATTTGCAAACCTTGACTATGTAAGATTTTTTTACTTCGCCTTGGCCCAGCAGCTTTATGGAAATTGCGTTTGAACGGATGATGCCTGCCGCTTTAGCGGAAACAAGATCGACTACATCTCCTTCAATCTTCTCCAATTCGCTGATATTCACAAGAGCGTACTCTTTTCGAAACCGAGCGTTGTTGAAACCTCGGCGAGGAAGTTTCCTGAAGAGGGGCATCTGCCCACCTTCAAATCCAGGTCTAAGAGAATAACCCGAGCGAGATTTTGCTCCGTTCTCACCTCTGCCGCATGTTTTACCTCGTCCGTTTCCTTCGCCACGACCGACACGTTTTCGCGCATGGGTAGCACCCGATGGTATAGCATGTTCCTTCATTTGAATTACTTTTTGATGTCCGAGGGACTAGTTACAGTTGAACCGCTGGAATTATCGACGGGCTCAGAAGGGGAGGGAAGGACTGTAGATGAAACCATAGACATTCCTTTAACTTCCTCGCCCCGAATGGCAGAAATCACTTCCGCAGTGCGCAACTGTTGAAGACCTTGAATTGTAGCTGTAACGACAGCTAAGTGGTTGCTGGAACCCATCGATTTGGAAAGAATATTTTTAATTCCGACCGCTTCAAGCACAGCTCGAACTCCACCTCCTGCAATAATACCCGTTCCAGGTCTTGCCGGTCGTAAAAACACTCTTCCTCCATCGGCTTTCCCGTGAACTTGGTGAGGAATAGTATCCCCGCACAATAAATACAGTTTCATGGCTTTACGAGCTTGCTCAGTTCCTTTGCGTATCGCATCGGGAACCATCTGGGCTTTGCCATAACCATAGCCAACTCGGCCGTTTTGATCACCGACGACAACAAGGGCAGCAAAGCTGAAACGGCGTCCACCCTTCACTACCTTGGAGCAACGGTTAATGTGCACTACTTTTTCAAAGAATTCAGATTCTTCCTCTTCAGGAACAGGTTTTCTTCGACGTTGAGAAAATCTTGGTTGGACACTCATTTCAGGCGTTTGCAATAATGGGTTAAAATACAATTCCGGAGGCTCGGACAACTTCCGCAAAAGCCTTGACACAACCATGATACTTGCGACCGGCTCGGTCAAATACTACAGTCGTGACACCTGCAACCTTAGCCCTTTCGGCAAAAACTTTGCCCAATTTAACGGATCCGTCAAGATTAGGCAAAACGCCAATCAAATCATTAGCATTCGTCGAGGAGGCGACCAATGTTCTAGCGACAGAATCATCGATGCACTGAACATGAATGTTTTTATTAGTAAAACATATGGTCAATCGGGGTCTTTCGGCAGTGCCGCGAACCTTCTTTCGAATTCGCCAGCGACGCTTTTGTCTCAATTCCTTTTTTTTAGATAGTTTCATGTATCAAGTGGCTCTTTTTGACCTAAGCTGATTTTTTGCCTTCCTTGCGTCGAACGAACTCACCCACAATTCGAACTCCCTTGCCTTTGTAAGGTTCAACTGGGTAGTAACTCTTGATATCGGCAGTCACCTGTCCCACCTTTTGCTTGTCGGGGCCTTCGACGTGTATCTTCACATTGTCAGAAACGGTAACGGTGACACCTTCAGGTATCGAATATTCGATTGGATGGGAATAGCCTAACTCAAGGTCAACAAGGTTGCCTTTAACGGTGGCCCTAAAGCCCACGCCTTCAATAAGTAAATCCTTAGAATAAGACTTAACGACTCCATCAACCATATTCGAAATGATGGAACGAGCCGTTCCATACATAGCCCTTGCAGGTCGAGTATCGTCGGACGGAGTAACAGTA
>JACNJI010000433.1 GCA_014382645.1 Verrucomicrobiota bacterium
AAGCAGTTTTCCAGGGTTTCTAGTTCTTGGGGGAGAAGTGCTCGAGACTCTTTACGGGAAAGTTTTTCAGGGGAAGTAAGTAGAGAAACGAATACGCCTGCTGCAGTTGCAATCAGGATCGAGGGAATCACAGGTTCGCCTTCCCAGTATGCCTCCCATTCCGGAACGAGCATAACGGCCGTGGAGGTTCCGCAGGCCCCGAGCAGCGAGGCAATCGCGCCCGCGGCATTGTATCTTTTCCACAAGCGCCCGAGTATTCCGCACACGCACATTCCGGAAATAAATAGGGGAATCATAACCTTGATGTAGCCGATTACGTTGTCGGCTACCAACGCCATGGCTAAGGCGAGTCCGGTGGTCAAGCCGATGGCTATCCGTGATATGAACACCACTCTTCCGGCTTGAGGCATACTTCCAAAAACGAGTTTGTACAAATCCCGAACCAAGGTGGTTACGCCTGCGACGGCATCGGAACTGGCGCTCGACATTGTGGCCGAAAGTCCCGCCAACAGGATGACGATGCCTCCGGCTACCGGGAGCATGTCGGTGGCCATTGTAGGGAAAGCCAGATCTGCGTTGGTCAAGTTCGGGGAATTCTTGTAAGCGGCCATTCCGATTATTGCGGGCAAGCCAGCGAAACCTAAGTACAGGATTCCCGATATTACGAAAGCCTTGCGGATTTCCGGGATGGTTTTACCTGAATAGATTCTCTGACGAAAGCAGGGGTTGCCCAATACCCCGACCGCAATAACCACTGTGAGCGAGATCAAGGTCAAGGTAGACGGGGCGTCGGGTTTTGCGGCCAAGATCGCATTGACTTCCTGTAATCCGCTCCATCCTCCCACTGCCTGGAAGGAGAAGAAGGCAATGACCAAAAATCCCGCGAACAAAACGATCGCTTGCACCGAATCAGTCCAGACGACGGCAAGGTAGCCCCCGATCATGGCGTAGATTCCGAAGCCCAAGGCAATGTAGGTCTTTCCCCAAAAAGGATCAATTCCCGTAACGAAAACTAAGTATTTCCCTCCACCCAGTATATGCAATCCAAGCCAACCCACGCAGGCGAGGTAGGAGAAGATCCCGACTATGCTCGATACGGTTTGGTTTGCTCCAGTATTGGACGATAACTCTTCCGCCATCGTCATGAAGCGATGTTTTCGTACGGGAGCGAATAACCAAGCAGTTAATAAAATGCCGATCGTGCCTCCGATCCCGTAAAGAGAACCCGTCCATCCATTGGCATAACCTTTGCCCACGGCTCCCATGGAAGATCCCGTGCCTACCATGGTGGCGACCGTAGTTCCCAGTGTGAGGAAGAAGGGTAGGGCGCGTCCGCCGAGAAGAAAGGTGTCACCCGTTTGTTTCCGGCGGGACATCCACCACCCGAAAACTATCATGCCCACCACGTAGGCAAAAAAGCAGGTGAGGAAAAGGGATGGTTCCATTAGATTGAAACCAAACTGTTTTTCGGAACATGTCCATCGTTACTTCGTCTTTCAGTAGTTCTGATCGCTAGGGGCAGATCTGAGATTCCTGCTAATCTTCCATGAGATCTTCGCCCGAGCATTTGTCTCTTTGTATGGTCGCGCCATCTGATTCCTCCTCGTCCGACTTCCTCATCCTGTGTCCACATGTTATCATTTCCGACCATTCTTACTCTGTATTTCCTATCCCATTTTTTACCATCTTGCCGACTGACGTAGAAACGGTTTGTAATAGTAGAATGCAAAGATTTTTGTTTTTATTGGGCGTTTGTTGTTTCTTTTTTTCGCCAAGCCTAGAGATCACAGGACGAACGCCGAACGTTCTTCTCATTATGGCGGACGACTTGGGTTACTCCGACCTCGGTTGCTACGGTGGTGAAATCGAAACACCCCATCTCGACGAGCTTGCTAAAAACGGCCTCCGTTTCACCCAGTTTTACAACACCGCCCGATGCTGGCCTACTCGGGCCACCTTGCTCACGGGTTACTATGCGCAGCAAGTCCGTCGGGACAGCCTGCCGGGAGTAAAGCGAGGCAACCGTCCCTCGTGGGCCCGCTTGTTGCCCGAGTTGCTTAAGTCTGCCGGTTATCGTTCCTATCACTCCGGCAAATGGCATATCGACGGTCTTCCCTTAGCTACTGGTTTCGACCGCTCCTACTATGTTAACAACCATGGGTTCTTCCGGCTAAAGTCCCACTATCTCGATGACAAAAAACAACCGGCGACCCCGATCCGCCCGAAGTTCTACGTCACCGACGCCATCGCCGATCATGCCGTCACCACCTTGAAGGAGCACGCCGAGATACATGCCGACAAACCATCCTTCCACTATTTAGCTTTCACCGCGCCGCACTTCCCCCTGCATGCCCTACCCAAGGACATCGAACGCTATCGTGAACATTATAAGCAGGGTTGGGACAAGATACGCTCGGCTCGCTGGAAGAAGCAGAAGGAGCTTGGTCTCGCCAAGGGCAATCTTTCCCCAGTGGAACGCGACGTCGGTCCCCACCACCACTTTCCCGACGCCTACAAGATACTCGGCTCGGGGGAAGTTCGCTATCCCGTGCCATGGAATACCCTGACCCAGGAGCAGCAGGCCTTTCAAGCGGATAAGATGGCGGTGCATGCCGCCATGATCGACTCGATGGATCGAGCCATTGGGCGGGTTCTCGACCAATTGCGGAAGATGAAGGCCTTCGACGACACCTTGGTCTTGTTTCTCTCCGACAACGGGGCCAGCGCCGAGGTTATGGTGCGCGGCGACGGGCACGACCCGAAGGCCCCGCTGGGGTCAGCCTACACTTATCTTTGTCTCGGGGCCGGTTGGTCAACCGCTTGCAACACGCCCTTCCGCATGCACAAGACCTGGGTGCACGAAGGTGGTGCATGCACTCCGCTTGTCGTCCATTGGCCTAAGGGGATCAAGGCTCGCGGCGAACTGCGACAGACCCCGGGACACGCCATCGACGTGGTTCCAACCATCCTTGAATTGGCCAAAGCAAAGATGGCTAAGGACAAGTCGGTCCCCCCCGCGCCCGGCAAAACTCTCGTGCCCGCATTCGCCGAGGATCGCTCCATTGATCGCAATTACCTGTGGTGGTCGCACGACGGAAACCGAGCCATACGCGTGCAGGACTGGAAGTTAGTGTCCGCCAATGGAAAGAACTGGGAACTGTTCGACTTGGCCAAAGACCGAACCGAGACCGAGAACCTCTTCGCCAAGCATCCCGAAAAAGTAAAGGAACTTGAAAAGCTCTGGTTGGCCAAGCAGGACGAATTCATCGAGGACGCAACCAAGTCCCAGAAGAAAAAATGACTTTGGCTTAGGCTAGGGTTGCCATCCGACCTATTAGAAAACTAATCTTTGGGCATTGCACATGCATTCGATGAAACATTTTTTGCTTCTTGCCATCGCCTTTGCTCTTCACGGAACGTCATGGGCGAACGATGAGCCCATCGATTGGGACCAGCAGCGTGGCAAGCATTGGGCATGGCGTGAATTGACTGATCCCAAGCCTCCGCAAGTGAAGGATGCGAAATGGGTTCGCAACGACGTCGACCGCTTCATTTTGTCCAAGCTTGAGGAGAAGGGCTTGGCTCCCAATAAGGAAGCCGAGGCCAACGCATTGAACCGACGTCTCCATTTCGACCTCGTCGGACTGCCCGGGCTGGTGGACGGCAAAGGTAAGCCATTTGAGACCGTGATCGACGAACTTCTCGCCTCCGAACATTTCGGCGAGCGCTGGGCCCGGCACTGGCTGGACGTTGCCCGCTTCGCGGAAAGCCATGGCTTTGAGCAGGATTACGATCGTCCCCACGCCTATCATTTCCGAGATTTCGTCATCAAAGCTTTCAATCAGGATATGCCCTATGACCAATTCGCGCGCTGGCAGATGGCGGGTGACGAGATCTCCCCGGACGACCCGCTGGCCCTGAGCGCCACGGGTTTCCTTGGAGCCGGGGTATTCCCCACCCAGCTCACGGAAAAGGAATTTGAGTCGGCCCGTTACGACGAACTAGACGACATGGCGAACACCACGGGCATGGCCTTCCTCGCTCTGACGGTGGGATGTGCCCGCTGCCACGACCATAAGTTCGATCCCATCGCGACCAAGGACTATTATCGACTGACCTCCTCCTTCGGACTCACCATACGGAGCGAGATCGATGCTCCCATGGACACACAGCAATACCGCGACGGATTGGCGAAATGGGAAAAGGAAAGGGAACCGCTTGTCGCCGTACGGGAGAAGTTTGAACGGGAGGATTTGCCCTAGCGCTTCGACAACTGGTTGAATGACCCCGAAGGCAAAACCACTAATGCCTCGGTTTGGGCTACTTTGGACGACGCCGAGCCCAAATCCCTCGACGGGGCAACCTTCACCGCCCAAGAGGACGGATCCTTCCTGCTTTCCGGAAAGAACCCCTCGGACGACCGCTGGGTAGTCACGGCCAAGGTGGCGCTGCCCAAGGTCACGGCCCTTCGCCTCGAGGCGTTGACCCACAGTTCGATGAAGAGCAACGGTCCCGGTCGAGCCGGAAACGGCAACATCGCCCTCAGCGACATCCGCGTGTTCGCGAAGAAAGTGGGTGAGAAAGGGAAAGGAAAGCCCGTCAAGCTGGTCAACCCACGGGCTGATCACCAACAAAACACAACGACTCTTTCCATTGCTTCGTCTATCGATGGCGACAAGCGTAAGACGGGTTGGGCGGTGGACGGGCAAATCGGCAAGGATCACGTCTGCGTGTTCGAGTTCGCCGAGCCTGTGAACAACGAGGGGGGCTCCGAATTTACATTCGAAATGGATTTCTTCGTGAATACCAGCCACGTCATAGGGCGACCCCGCTTCTCGGTCTCCTCGCAACTGGCCCCACCCCTCAAGGCGGAAAGCCAAAGCCAAGTGATGGTGGCCCTATTCAAGGCAGTGAGTCAACCGGGCGGCGTGGAAGGGCTTGATGAAAGGCAACGAACCTCCCTTCGTGACGCTTACCGAGGCATCGATTCCAAATGGAAGGAATTGAATGCCAAGATCACTGCCCACGAGAGCAAGAAGCCGAGTCCCAAGAAGGTCAAGATGATGGTCTCCAGCGAGGGTTTTAAGCCGATGAAGCATCATGCCGACGGGCGAGGCTATCCGCATTTCTACAAGAAGATATACTTCCTTGATCGAGGTGATCCCGACAAGAAAGGCGAAGAGGTCAGCCAGTCCTTCCTTCCCCTTCTCATGCGCAACGGCAAGAAATCCAGTCATTGGCAGGCCAAGCGCCCAGAGGGCGCCCGCACATCGCACCAGCGAAAGGCCTTGGCCGATTGGTTGACCGACGTGAAGGACGGAGCCGGGCACTTGGCGGCTCGCGTCATTATGAACCGTCTCTGGCAGCATCACTTTGGCCAAGGACTGGTGGCCACGCCGAACGATTTCGGCTACCAATCGGAACCGCCCACGCACCCTGAGCTGCTCGATTGGCTAGCATACCGCTTGATCGAGAATGGTTGGCCACTCAAGCCGATGCATAAACTGATACTCTCCAGCG
>JACNJI010000249.1 GCA_014382645.1 Verrucomicrobiota bacterium
CAATAGGGCATCACACTCGGTGTTGTTACGACAATTGCTCAGATGTCCGGGTATTTGCACGAGTCCACGATAAGTGGAACGCCCCTTGCCGATGGAAATTGATTTTGCGATAATGTTACTTGTTGTCTCGTCTGCGGCATGGATCATTTTGGCCCCCGTATCTTGATGTTGTCCATCATTGGCGAGGGCAATGGAAAGAACTTCCCCCCTGGCCTTGCGACCCTTCAAAATGACACCCGGGTACTTCATTGTTAGGCGCGAACCGATGTTGCAGTCTATCCAGCGAACTTCGGCCTCCTCGTGGGCTATCGCTCGTTTTGTTACTAAGTTGAAAACGTTGTTCGACCAATTCTGAACAGTGATATACTGAATCTTGGCTCCTGGCATGGCTACCAGTTCCACAACAGCGCTATGTAAAGTCGCTGTCTCGAATTTCGGTGCCGTACAACCCTCCATGTACGTGAGTTCCGCACCTTCGTCTGCGATGATCAGCGTACGCTCAAACTGGCCGAAGTTTTCAGCATTTATTCTAAAGTAAGCCTGTAACGGCTGGGCAAGTTTAACTCCGGGCGGAATGTAAATGAAACTGCCGCCACTGAAAACTGCTGCATTTAATGCGGAAAACTTATTGTCCGATGCGGGGATCACCTTGCCAAACCATTTGCGAAAAATTTCAGGGTAATCTTTCAGCCCATCCGAGGAACCTACGAAGATCACGCCTTCTTTTTCCAGTTCGACTTTCAAGCGAGAGTAGGCGGCTTCGCTATCGAACTGTGCCTCTACGCCTGCTAGGAATTTTCTTTCCTGCTCGGGAATACCAAGTCTCTCGAAGGTTTGTTTTACATCGTCGGGAACTTCATCCCATGTGCGGCTGGGCTTTTGACCTTTGGCTAGATAGTAGCGGATTTTGTCGAAATGTATATTTTCTAAATCTTTTGTAGCCCAGTGCGTAGGCATGGGTTTGCGATAGAAGGTGTCCAAGGCCTTTAGCCTGTAATCTCGCACCCATTGGTCTTCACCTTTGACTTCTGAGATATATTGGACGACTTCTTCACGCAAACCGACTCCCGCATCATATTGGTAGTCGGTTTCGTAGCGGAAGTTGCCCTTGTCCCGATCTATGTCGATTTGAGTTGGCTGAATCATAGGGAAATCATTTAGGGTTTTTAGGAGACCAGTTCTTTGCGAACCCAATCGTAGCCTTTTGCGTCCAGTTTCAATGCCAGTTCCTTGCCGCCCGTTAGTGCAATGGCGCCTTCGCACATAACATGTACTTTATCTGGAACAATGTATTCAAATAATCTTTGGTAGTGAGTAATGACTAGTATTCCTCGGTCGGGACTTCGCATTTGGTTGACACCGTTTGCGACGACTTTGAGGGCATCGATGTCAAGACCGCTGTCCGTTTCATCTAATATGCAATACTTGGGTTGGAGCATGGACATTTGCAGAATTTCGCAACGTTTTTTCTCTCCACCCGAGAAACCTTCGTTTACGGAGCGTGAGGTAAACTTCCTATCAATGCCCAGTTCGTCCATGCGGGCATACAAATCTTTATAATAACCGACTGCGTCGAGTGTTTCGTTTTCAGCTAAACGTCCCTGAAGCGCAGCTCTTATGAAGTTGGCGATACTTACACCAGGCACCTCGAGCGGATATTGAAACGCAAGGAAAAGCCCCAAGCGAGAAATTGCATCCGGCTCCATTCCCAGTATTTCATCACCGTCAAGCAGTGCAGTCCCGCTGGTTACCTCGTAGTCCTCGTGTCCTGAGAGAACTTTGGAAAGCGTACTTTTTCCGCTTCCATTGGGTCCCATGATTGCGTGCACTTCACCTTTCGGGATAGTGAGGTTTAATCCTCGTAGAATTTCTTTTCCTTCGATTTGAGCACGAAGATCTTTGATTTCCAAATAGTTCACTAATTATATGTATGGTTTTGGAAAATAAAGTTACGAAATTGTGTCTGACTTTGGTCCCTGCCCAATGAACGATAGTTCTATTGTGTCTGCCGTAAAACCATCGGGTAGAGTTTTTTCGATGATGGAAAGTCTTTCATCATCCAAGCTGACGTCGTACACTTGGCCAGTAACGCGGCAGTGGAAGTGGGCGTGAGGGTTCCTGTTCGGGCAAAAACGGGTCGGAGCACGGTCCAGGTGGACTTGTTTTACTAACTCGCATTCGACCAACGTGTCTAAACAATTGTAGATAGTGGCTAAAGAAATGCTCGGGAGTTTTTCACGAACGCGGAGATGAATGTCGTCTGCTGTGGGATGATCACGCTTTTCGAGTATAACTTCGTAAACGCAGGTGCGCTGTCGAGTGGGACGGCGATTCCGCGACTTTAAGGCGTGCTTCAGTCGATTGCGTTCTGTCTCTGGGAGAGCAAGTTTCATTTCCTTTGTCTTAACGATACTGAGACTCGTTCGCAAGAAATAAATGGAATGATTCTAATTTCTGTGATTACCACAAAAAATCTTTGGGTACTGAAAAGTATCCCGCAATAGCGGTTAGCTCAATAGTCGGTAAAGGTGAACAGTCCCCACAAAAAAGTGGTTTTGTTACCGCTGAAGTCCCGACGATACCATAATTCGTCGGATTGCAGCCGGATCGTTCCAGTTTCAATAGGAGCAAACGAACCCGGTGAATGGGTAAAGGCACCAGCTACATTGATGTTCTTTGACAAGTACTTTTTTGATTGGGGAAACATACTGCAACCGGAAAAACCGATTGCCGAAATCGTCAAAGTGATGATGATGACAGTCTGTTTGGTTTTTCGTTTCAATGACTTCATTAAACATAAGAATGGAAGCATTTGAAGATTGGTAAGTCAACTGGCAAAAGCTTCAAAAGTTCCTTCGCTTTCATTCATTCCCACTCATGATGTTTCTGTTGGAATGAGATTTCTTTCATCTGGAATATGCTTGATTTAGAAGTTCGGCGTTGTACCTCTGCCGAGCATTTATATTGTAGCTTTTTATCTTCAAGAACTTATGAGCAAAGGAAATTCTAAAATGGAGGAAATCGTGGCGTTGTGCAAACGTCGTGGTTTCATTTTTCAGTCTTCCGAAATCTATGGTGGAATCAACGGCTTTTTCGACTACGGTCCTCTAGGGGTTGAACTTCGAAAGAACATAAAGGATGCGTGGTGGGAAGACATGGTTCGTCGTCGCGATGATGTCGTGGGGCTGGACTGTAGCATTATAATGAATCCCGAGGTTTGGCGATCTTCAGGCCATGTCGATGGTTTTTCCGATCCGATGGTGGACTGTCGCGAATCCAAGATGCGGTACCGAGCTGATCAACTTTATTGCGGCCCTGTTGTTGTGGGAGAGGAAACCATTGGCTGGATTTCGGTTCTCGAATCCGAAGTCATGCAGGAAGAGGCAGATGGAAAGGCCGTCGAAATGAAGCGCAAGCAGAGCAAGCAAGGCGATTTGGCGCCCGTTTCATTGCGTTCTTTTGACGAGATGTCTTCCGAAGAACGTTCACTTGCTCCTTCACCTGCTACCGGCAAAGCAGGTTCTCTTACCGAACCTCGGGAATTCAACATGATGTTCGAGACTCATGTTGGTGCGTTACGCGATGCTTCTTCTCTCTGTTATCTCCGTCCCGAGACGGCTCAAGGTATCTTTGCAAATTTCAAGAACGTCCTCGATTCTGGACGAGTGAAGGTTCCCTTTGGTATTGCCCAGATAGGCAAGGCATTTCGTAATGAGATTACTCCCCGAAACTTTATTTTTCGCTCACGCGAGTTCGAGCAAATGGAGATAGAGTACTTTATCCCTCCAGACGAAGAGGCATGGCCAAAGTACCATCGTGAATGGATCGCTACTCGGAAGGCGTGGTTCGCTTCCATCGGCTTGACCGACGAGCATCTCGGAGAGGAAGTGCATCCTAAGGAAAAACTTGCTCACTACGCTCGAGCTTGCACGGACATAACTTTCAAATTCCCTTTTGGCGAACAAGAGCTCGAAGGCATTGCGGCTAGAGGTAATTTTGATCTTTCACGTCATCAGGAATGCTCCGGTAAGTCCTTGGACTATTTCGACGAAGAGCGAAAAGAGCGATATGTCCCGCATGTCATTGAGCCTAGTCTAGGAGTCGATCGCACCTTACTTGCGGTCCTTTGCGCTGCCTATGACGTAGACGAAATTGAAGGAGACAAGCGAACTGTGCTTAGGTTTCATCCCCGTGTAGCTCCGATTAAGGTCGGTGTCTTTCCTTTGTTGAAGAACAAACCCGAACTGGTGGAGAGAGCTCGCAAGTTGTACGAACGTTTGCGGCGTAGGTGGAATGTCGTTTATGACCAAGGCGGAGCAATCGGTCGTCGCTATCGTCGCATCGACGAAGCAGGAGCGCCCTTTGGCGTAACAGTAGACTTCGATACGATCGAAGGCGATGGCAGCATCACTTTGAGGGATCGAGACACGACCAAGCAACAAAGACTTTCCGAAGACGAATTGATTGCTTTTCTCGAAGAGCAAATCAACCCATAGGAAGAAAGGCGGCGAGAGGCGTTTATTCTTCGGCTTTTCGCCAGTCGCGCAGAACCATTTGTGGCAGACGTCGTCCGTTCCGGTGGTTCCAGCGAAAACGCAAGGCAAGGTCGAGGGGGTATGAACTGGGCGGTATGTTGTCGCCCATCTGCCAAGCTATGCCTGAAACGGATTCCTCGCCATTGAATATTGAAAACTGAAAATGATCACCCGAACCAACTCGGCGTGGTGGTCCCGATAGTCGAACGCCTCTCAAGGCAAGCGTCGGTTCAGGGTTTTCCTGCCCAAAGGGTGCCAGGTTGTTTATTTCGAGCAGCAGTTCAGGCCGGAGGTCCTCGGGATTGACGGTTGCATTGACGGTGAGAAAAGGCTCTGGCAAATTGCCCCCCGTCATCTCTCTAACTGCCAGAATGAAAGCCTCTTGAAATTGAATTAAGTTTTCTTGTGGCAAGTTCATTCCTACGGCTGCGGGATGTCCACCCCAATGCGTGAGCAATTCCTTGCAGCGAGAAAGGGTTTTAACCATGTCAACTCCAGGGATACTCCGTCCTGAACCTTTGTATTCACTTCCATCTTTAGCCAGAACGATGCAAGGTTTTTGAAGGCTGCTTGCCAGTTTACCTGCTACGATGCCAACAACTCCGGGATTCCAGTGGTCTCCCTCGCCGAATACAACTACGGCAGGTTCATCCGAGAAATTCTCTTCCGCCATCACAACTGCTTCCGCCGTGAGTTCAGACTCTATTGCCCGCCGTTCGAGATTAAAGCCGTCTATTTTGTCCGCGAGAGTTTTGCATGCCTCGCGGTCTTCGCTCAATAACAGTTCCGTCGCAAATTCCGGCATGTTGAGTCTGCCGCATGCATTGATTCGAGGGGCTATGCGAAAGGTAACGTCTTCTGCATCTAACGAGGAGTTGCCGGCAATGCCAGATACGGCAATTAGCGACTCTAGCCCGAACCCTGACTGATGGGCCAGGTGCTTCAGTCCATATCGAGCAAGAATGCGATTTTC
>JACNJI010000383.1 GCA_014382645.1 Verrucomicrobiota bacterium
CGGGAATGTCCTGACGCAGGGCACCAACTTCATTGTCGGCGTTTTGCCTATAGGCGCTCCCTCCGCACGATGCCAAACACCCAGCAGCAACCACGCTAAAGGTAAACGCAGCTGGATTAGCAGGCAAGTATTGGAAGAGAGAACGCACAGTCAGCTAATGTCCCGATACGCAAAACCTCGGACAAATCCGAGGCCTCGCGAAGAAAAACTTTCGAGAACCGTTAGGCGAACAGTTCCGTGGTGGCTTGAGCCTTCACGAGTTCGCGGGGTTGGTTGAGGTGATTGTAAACGATTGTCTCGGGGTTGATACCGAAGGAATGGTAGATAGAGGCAAGAAGTTCTCTGGGATGGATCGGTTTGTCGATTGGCGCTGAACCGGTCTTGTCGGATTCACCGTGTACGTAACCGCGTTTGACGCCGGCTCCGGCAATGACTCCGGTGTAACAATAAGGCCAGTGATCACGACCATCGGCGCTGTTTCCGTTCCCCGAGGTGCTGATACCCATTTGCGGACTGCGCCCGAACTCTCCAACGCAGACGACGAGGGTCTCGTCAAGGATACCGCGCTCATCAAGGTCCGCGATAAGTCCTGAAAGCCCGGCATCTAGCATGGGAGCTGATTGATCCTTCATACGCTTGGGCAAGCCCTTGTGGACATCCCAGGAATGATTGTCGGAGTTTGCTACCTTGGGCCAAATGACCTCAACCACACGGGTTCCGGCCTCGACTAAACGACGAGCAAGAAGGCAGCTTTGCCCAAAGGTGTTTCGCCCGTACATTTCTCTAGTGGACTCGGTTTCCTGACCGATGGCGAATGCCTCGCGAGCTCGCCCTGAAGCAACGAGGCTGAGGGCTCGATCATAGTGCTCGTTCAAGTTATAATGAGAGACAGCCTTGTCTATCACGGGCATGGCGTCGTTAATCGCGTTTCGAAGACGAGCTCGACGATGCAGGCGAACACCAAACATGTCGGGGCGCATCTCGAGATCGTCGACCCGGATCTTGTCCATCTTGTTCATGTCCATGTCTCCACCCGGTGGGTAAAGAGTGTAGGGATCGTAGGCCTTGCCAAGAAAGCCTGCGTCTCCACCCTTCCCTACCACGCCGCTTTCCTGAAGCGGGCGAGGAAGCATAACGAAGGGAAGCATAGGTTCGGTGGGTGGCTTGAAACGGATGATATTGGAACCGAAATTGGGAAAATCCTTGGGACTGGGAGGCTCGAGTTGTCCCGAGGGACTCACCTTGTCGGTGGTATAGCCGGTCATCATCTGGTAGATGGCGGCAGTGTGGTTGAAGAGCCCCTTGGGAGTGTAGCTAACCGCCCGCATCATGGTGAACTTGTCGTTAACTTGGGCAAGCTTGGGCATAAGCTCGGTAAAGTTGACGCCGGGAATCTTAGTCGGTATGGGCTTGAAGATGCTGCGCACGTTGTCCGGGGCATCAGGCTTGGGATCCCATAAGTCCAAGTGACTTGGACCACCCTGCAAATAAATCATTATTACGCTCTTCGCCTTTCCCCAACCGGGTCCACCGACGTGGGCGGTTTTGTTTTCTGCCTTGAGCTGTAGCATGGACCCAAGAGTCAACCCAAGCATGCTTGAACCGCCGACGCGCAGGACGTCTCGTCGGCTCATGGGCAGGTGTGCGTCACAAAGGTCTTTTCCGAGGTCTCCGGGAATGCCAATCATGTTAGTAGTCTCCGATTAAGTATTAATGTGCTTAGTAAAATGTGCAGCTAAACGATGATGAGGTCAATCTCAACGATTGAAAAGGAAGGACGGTGTGTTAATTAGGGCCCAAGCAATATCTTGGGCTCCAATCAAGCGTTTCTTACCCAATTGGCCCTTGCTCAAGTCAATGGCGCGTCGCAAGCGGGCGATACGGGTTGAAACCGGCACGGGCTTTTGAGCAAGCGCCACCATACCCTGCAATTCCTGAACCTTGGGATCGACAGGCAAGGGCTTGCGGGAATCAGCAAGAGCCTTGGCCAAGTTGGCGCGCGCCGAATCCCCATTCTTAAAAACATCAATAAGCTTTTTCTTCTGGGCATCATTTCGCTTGCCCGCTTCGATCGCAAAGATTGCTTTTGCTTCGGCAGGAACTCCAAAGGTAATCGGACGCGGAGCATCGGTAACTGCAAGTCGAAAACGCCCAAGCGAATGCTGACCACTCTGTAACTCCTGCTTAAGAGTAAGCATGAGTTCGGTACCCCCTTTGAATGAAAGGTTTTGCTTCGTCTCAAAAGAAGCGTAATGAGTCTTTCCCATCTGGGGAGCAATTGCCCAACCATTGTTCGTGGGAGCAGTCTTACCATCAATTGCGGTGGCTACCGGGTAACCATTCTGGCTAAAAGTGGCGAGCGCGTTTTGAAAGGCGAGCTTAACCGGAGCGTCATTTCCATAGAGTTTAATGGATTTGACGATCACCTCCCCTCCCGGGCGAAAACGAAGACCGTTCAAATCCTCGGCGGCAGTAAAGTCGAAGCGATAAGTCTTCCAATCCTCCGACTTCCCAATAACTACTTCGGCACTCGATCGCTTGTCCTCGTAATTATTATTTGCGTTACTTTTCCAGAAAACCTTGGCCCTGCGTTCTCCCTTCGCCTTCGCCACGACCTCTATCGCGACCGATCCCTTTGACGCCTTCGCCTCGGCGATGACAGCCGGCAGAATTTTCGTCTTTGCATCCGCCCTGAAATAAAACCCGGAGGGGCCTGCTCCATTGTGAATCTTGAGCAAAAGATAATTATCGCCCTTTCTCAGTTTCGCTGTGACTTTCTCTTGATCGGGGGCAGCACCTCGGCCCACGTTGTTGGCATGGATTTGTTTGCCGTTGAGAAAGACCTTTATGCCATCGTCACTTCCTAGACTGAGTTGAAGATTTCTAGGGGCATCCACAGTAATTACCTTGTGGAGATAGTTTACGCCATTCACGGCCGAGAAGACAGCAGCGTAAAGCTGACCGTTCTTCCATTCGGGCTTGTGCATCCAGGCGATTTCCTTGTCCCCATGCTTGAACTGTTGCTTGGAGTCAAAGGAATCCAGACCCTCGGGACCTACCTTTTGCTCGAATCCGACATTCACGAACGGACCCGAATGATAAAACTTACCGATGGAAAGAACGCCATCCACGGGAGAACCGGTAATGCTAAGAGCGCCTTCTGCAAAAGTAGTCTTCGCCCCATGTACGCCTTCCCAGTCTTTTTCTTCCGCCAATTCGTCAAAGGTCCACTCTTTCGCCAATGACCACTTCTTCAAGTCGCGAACAGGACCTGCCGTTGCTTCGATCTCGCTGAGCACGAAATTCCCGTCAATATTCGCCCGACCGGGTCCCCCTTTGGGTAGTCGCTTGTCCTTAATGGCCTCGATCCTTACGCCCGTGACGTTGGCAAGGTCGGAGGACGCCTTGACGACGTAATTCCCCTTGCCGTTCTTTCCCCCGACAAAAACGGAACCGTCTTCCTGTTTTTCAAACTTAATCCCCGCGATATTCGAAGTAACGTCACCCATGTCCAAGTCCTTCCAAATGGATTTCCCCGCGTGGAAGTCCTTCTCCCAAACGGCAAGCTTGGCAGGCAGTTCCTCGTCGAATGCCTTTAATGCACCGTCCGCTTTCTTGATTCGGGCATTCCGAGCATCGGTCGCTGTCTTCACCGCCGAAGCTACTTTCTCTTGGTAAGCCTTCAGTGCTTCATCTGCCTTGGCGATAGCCTCGTCCCGAGCTTTTTCCTTAGCGTCCAGTTCTTCCTTAATACCTTCTTGGGCTTTCTCCATTTGTTTCTCAAGCACTAGGTGATCTCCCTCGATATCCTTGCCCAACAAACCGAGACTCGCATCAATTTCCTTGTCGGTGGCAGACCTATTTAGGATGCGAAGGAACAACTCGCTTACCAGTTTGCGGTCGTCCTTCTCCTCTTTGGCGAGCTTTGCGATAGCGTTCGAAGGATCCGAAATGGCGTCGTTCACGGTGGGACCGCTGATGAGGGCCATGATCGGGCCGAGTTGCAAACCTCCGGATCGCTCGCATTCACAAGCGCTTTCTCGAGCGGGTCGCCCAAAAGTCCCGAGGAATCCGTCGGGCAACCTGACACCGGAATCCGGTAAAGACGCCGCCCTGGTACCCTGAGGCATACCGGGGAATTTCGACTTGGAACCGGTCACCAAATAGATGGCGTCGAGCAAAGTCTCTGCAGGCAACCTACGAGCGGAAGCGTGGGAAAAATTGATTTGATCGTCCTCATTCCATTTGTTCGTTCCCACCGAAAGCTGATAGGCCCGAGATTTACAGATAAGTTTCAATACCGTACGAACATCGAAACCGCTCTTGATAAACTCACGCTCCAGATATGAAAGTAATTCGGGATTAGTCGGCGGGTTGCCGGCTCGGATGTCGTCGATGGGATCGATTATACCGATGCCGAAAAGATAGCCCCAGAGACGATTGACGTAGCTCTTGGCAAAGTAGCGGTTGTCCGGAGCAGTCATCCAGGCCGCAAGGTTTTCACGACGAGTCGCACCTTCCTTGGCCTCATACTTCACGGGATAAGGAAAAGCAGGCGCGGCGACAGCTCCCGTGCGCTCGTGCTTCATCTCACCCGTCTTGGCATCCGAAATAATTTCGTAAAGCGGTTTGCCGCGCTCCACGGCGGTCTTACCTATCTCGCCCTTCCCCGCGGCGGGATCCTTGGCCAATTTAAATTGTGCGAAGTGGGCCGACATTTCGTAGTACTGATCCTGAGTCCAACGCTCGAAGGGATGATCATGGCACTTGTTGCAACTAAAGCGCGTGGCCAGAAAGAGATGGGTGGTGTTCTCCATCGTCTCGGCGGGCTTGCGCAAAATCTTGTAATAGGATGCTGGCGGATTCGTCTTGTTTGACCCGGAAGCCGTTAAAATCTTCCGAGCAAATTCATCGTAGGGAGTATTATCATCTACTTCCTTGCGAATCCACTCACGGAGCATCTTAGCGCCTTCGGCTCCAAGGAACTTACGGTTCACCTGCAACAGGTCGGACCACTTGTTGGTCCAATACTCGACGAACTCGACATTACCCACAAGCTTGTCCACTACCTCATCACGCTTCTCTCGAGAAGAGCGTTCATCGGCAAGGAAAGTTAGTACGCTCTCCGGTGTTGGTGGCAAACCCGTAAGATCCAAATGCACACGTCGCAAAAAATCGACGTCCGAACAAAGCTCCGAAGGCAAAATCTTCATCCGTTTCCACTTCGCTGCAGCGAGGCGATCGACCTCGTTGTTGGCGGCGGGTTCCTTCCATTCGAAGCCCGTACGGTCTCCCATAACGGTAAGGGTAGTGGCGGCATAGCGACCCTCGAATCGGGCAAGAATCGGGGCTTCACCTCTGCGCAACGTGGTCATGAGTCCAATCGTGTCGTGTTCGGCGATTTCCTTGTCCCCACTAGTGACGATAGCCTCGCGGGGAACATCTCGAACCGCCCCCTCCGTATAAGCCGCCACCACTCGCACTTGCTGAGGGGAACCAACTTCTTTA
>JACNJI010000434.1 GCA_014382645.1 Verrucomicrobiota bacterium
TTTGGAAAACCCATACATGCCCCGTGAGAAGAAAAAGTTGCCGCAACCACAAATAGACCCCACCAAAAAGTGGATCGACCTCGGTCTCTTGCCCACGGCTACCGGCAAAGCTATCAAGAGGAAGAAATCTACGCTCAATCTTGCACTCGGCGAAGTACCCACCGGAAAACCGGACGGACCACCACCCATGCCCCTGCACCTTTCTCTTGAGCCCGCCGTAACCACCCCTCGTCCCGCGGCAATTTCGGCTATGGCAACCAACCCGTGGTCGCCTCTCGTCGCCCTTTCCGGACAAAAGCAAGTCATCCTGTACCACAGCGACTCACGAGAAATGCTGGGCATTCTCCCCTACCCCGAAGGTTTCGTCGAGTCCCTCGTATTCAGCCGAAACGGATTGTTATTGCTCGCCGGGGGTGGGCAAGGTGGAAAATCCGGACGAATGGTTGCATGGGACGTAAAAACAGGGCAACGCCTCCTCGCCTTGGGCGAGGAATACGACACCATTCTCGCCTCGGACGTATCCGCTGACCAATCGCTCATCGCCCTTGGCGGACCCGCCAAAAGAGTAAAGGTCTACGATTTGGCCTCCGGCGAAATTCTTCACAACCTAAAGAAGCACTCCGAATGGGTAACGGCCTTGTCCTTCAGTCCGGACGGGGTGCTCCTCGCAACCGGAGATCGCAATGGCGGACTACACGTATGGGAGGCCCAAAGCGGCAACCTCTTCTACACTCTGGATGGTCACAAGAAAGCCATTACCGGACTCTCTTGGCGAGCCGACTCGAACCTACTGGCATCGGCTTCGGAGGAAGGAAGTATTCGCACTTGGGAAATGTTCAACGGCAAACAAGTCCTTACTTGGGCGGCTCATGGAGGAGGAGTCCTATCCGTCGACTTCGATAAGAAAGGAAACCTAGTCACTGCCGGTCGAGACAAGACCGTAAAACTCTGGAACCCAAGCGGCGCTGCCATTCGGACCATCTCCGGCTTCCCCGAAATGGTCATGGAAGCTCGCTATTCCCACGATGGATCGCGCATCATTGCCGGAGACTGGACTGGCGCCGTTTCCGTCTGGAACGCAGCAGACGGTAAAAAACAAGGCGACCTCTCGGCAAGCCCTCCCACGATTGCATCACGTATCGCCTCCGCCCTCAAGCTGGTAGACGAACGCAATGCCGCCACCGCCACAGCAAAAGCCAAGCACGCTCCCCTCGCCCAAGCTCTCGCCGCCGCGAACGCAAAATTAGCCGCCGCGAAGAAAACAGTTGCTAGCGCAGCAGCCGCTCATAAAGCAGCGGAAACCAAATTGACCGCTGCAAAAGCTGCTCTAGCTCAAGCTACTTCAGCACGCGATAAAGCCAAAACGGACAAGGATATCCGGCAAGCTAATCGCGACAAAACCGCCAAGCAACTCGCCGATGCTCAAGCCGCTCAAAAGGCCCACAAGACTCAAGGCGACGACTGGGCCAAGAGAAGCAATTTTCGCTCCGAGCAAGTCAGCCTTCTTCGAGAAACCCATCGAAAGGCCAAGGAAGCCCTCGCGGGCATACCCGAAGACATTAGCCTAAGTAACGCAGTGGCAAAGCAAGAGCAAGCTCTGGAGGCGATGGATAACGCATTCGTCCAAGCTCGGGATAAAACTGCTGATCACTTGGCCAATGCCGAAACCTTCGCAAAACAGGCCACCGCTCACGCACCGGCTCTCACTGCCGCCCAAAACGCCCTCCAGGCTGCCGAAACGGCTCTTGCCACTCATGAAAAAACCCGCATCGAGAAAGACTCGGCAATAAAGGCTGCAGCAGCCGATCAAACCGCCAAGCTTGCAGCCAATAAGGCAGCCGATTCAGCCTTTGCTCAACAAACCAAGGAACAGGCGACGGCAGCGGAAACCGAAAAGGCCCCGGCCCAAAACCTGCGAGATGCGGAAGCCGTTCTAGCTTCCGCAGTCAACTCGGCAAGCAAGTGGAAGGCAGAAACCATAAACGTCGAACGGCATCTTGAACTTGGTAAACTCGACGATCTTCAAAACGAGCTCAACGGCTTAGCCGCAATCGCAGCAGAGGCACAGTCTTTTCACGCCGCCGCGCTGGCATCTCTGGAGGCAGCCCGAAAGGCTCTCGTCGAAGTTCCCGTCAAGATCAAGGCAAAGGAACAAATCTTGGCAAAGCAACAATCGACCATGGAAACCGAAATCAAAAACCTCGACAAAGCCCGCAAAGATTCGACCGAAAAAGAAGGTTTCCTGAATCAGGTACAAACCCTCGCTACCGCCACAAAGGCAAAAGCCGCCGCTGAAGCCGCTAATGCGGAACTCGCAGCAGCCAATGCAAAGTTCGGCGAAGCCCTCGCCCTGCTTCGTAAAGACCTCACCAATTCCAATTCGGCAACTACCTCACAAGAAAGCAAACTCAAGGGAGCCCAAACAACTGTCATCCAAGCCGAAGCCGATTTGGAACAGATTAAAAAACTTACCCAAGATGCACCCAGGGTGGTCGAGGAGAAACTTAAGGTCAGCAAACAAACAGAAGCTAAGCTCGGAGAAACCACTGGCGTGCTAGACACCTTTAAAGTTCAAGTTACAGCTCAACAGTCCAAAGCCGATTCCCTTTTCAAGAAGTACCTCGAATCTCTGCCGAAGTAAAACAGTCGCACTGCTTAGCTTTCTGAAAATCCGAGGGAGCTTACCTAGCAACAGCTATCCGCCGAGCTTGGCTTCGAGCTTTTTCATTTCTCGGCCAATGATACTGTCGGGACCGAGATCCAGGACATCTCGCTTCTTGAGATAGTCTATGGCGTTGCGGGCCTGGTCTCTCTGCCTCGCTCCTGCAAGGGTTTCGACATATGGTCGAACGAGCTTGTAGAAGAGTTCGCCGCCAGCGGTTTTTTCGAAGTCTCGAACAAAACGCTCATACTGTTTCTCAGCTCCCGCCCAATCCTTCGCCTCTACCAGTTTCATAAGCTGTTCGGTGGCAGCCTGAATGGCGAGGTCGAAACGCTTGCCTCGATTCTGGCTCACAATCAAAGCACGAATTTTTGCCGCCTGTCGCGGATTCCCCATTGCGTCATAGGCATCAGCCAGTTTTTTCTGACCCTCGATCTTCAAGTCCACGGTATTCCCGAAAGCGTTTACCCACGCATCCCAGAAGTTACGTAATTCGCGAGGATCCTTTATATGGTCCTCCACCCATTCCGCTTCCAAAGTCCATACATCGACAAAACCGGGGTGAAGGGTACGAGCGCGCTGAAGGGATTCACGGAAAAACGGTTGATCGGGATTGGCCAAGGCCCATTCGAAGTAATCGACCGACTTCCCTCTAAAACCAGTAAGGTTTTTCTCCCCTCGAGCGAGAGCTCCCAACTCGTCGTCCGTTATTTTTTTCCACAACTGGGGATCGATTGCATTGCCTACCGGGTAGTTCTGGTTTTCATAACGGCCACAATCGGTTTCCCAACGCCCGGGCCCCTTGAGGAAGCCGAACCAAGCGTGACCACCGCCACTACCCTGCCCAACGAAAGTCAACGTGGGAATGCCCTTGGCCTTGCCACTCATAGAACTGAAATAGGCTTGGTCGACGCAAATGCCTCCCCGTTCACTAATGGAAGCAAGCGTGTAGGGACCGTTTGGCCAACTGAACACGCCCGCAGATAGGCGACGCTTATCATACTGAATCGACTTGAAAGCCTTATCGAAGGTGGAACGCCGCAGCTTTACGTTTAGGCGAGCCCACTCCAGTTCGCTCTTCGGAAGCAAGTGGTCTACTACGAACTTCAATTCGGAAACCTGAAGCTGAGCAGGATCGTATTCCAGCTTGTGCGATTGGGCGGCGGCAACAAATTCGGCAAAACGAGAGGAGACCTTAGCCGAATCAACGGGGACATCTTTGTCGGGAACTTGGTGATGAGGCCAATCACGAGGGAATGGCTGATCGAAAACAACCGCATAAGCCGATGCCAAGGCCGTATAACCTCCAATAAGAGTGGGATGACCAGCCCCAATGGACAGGAAAAGCTCAAGGGCTTTCGGCTGGTTGTCCGCGGGGTGGAGAGCCTTGAGAAAAACATCCCTAACCACCTCGTTTTTGCCTATGGAGACAAAGGTAGTCTGGACATTGGAATCAGCTTGCAACAGTCGGCTCTTGGAAAAAATGCTTAGCCAACGCCAATGGCTAAACCAAGTGAAGAAGTCTCGACCCTCGCGGGCGGAACGTTCCTGGCGATTACCCCATATGGTCTGCAGTTCCTTCAAGATTATCGGAGCTTGTTCCTCCCATGCTTGCGGGGTCGAATATCGCTGCCACCACGCATCGCGAACTGCCGGGCTCCATATCGGCAGGCTTGCCCCGCGGCCGGCACGGGGCGAAACAGGCGAGCTCGGACGAGTCAAACGACCTGCCACCTGCCTTACGTAAGCTTGGTCGACGGAGGACAACAAGTTCAGCGGGAAAACAAACTTCTGCTTGTCACTTCGTTCTATGGTGACTTTTTCACCATCAAACCCAAGCATTCGGGCCTGCAGTTTAGCTCCATTGGCACTAGTCCAAGTTCTGTACTGTTGCTGCGCCGACAACAGTCCCGCACAAAAAAGAAAAACGGCAAGAGTTAAAAAAGATCGAAAGAAAAAGAAGGGTGCTCGCATGTTATTCAAAGGGAACACTCTACGCGCTGGTTCATTATTATTCATTTTTGCAAAACTGTGCTTGGGTAACAGAAATGTATTTTAGCAAAATACATATACAAGCGCTATTATAATAATCCAAGTATGTTGTAATCAGCTGATATCTTCTACCGGAGAACGGGGTAACGCGTCATCCGACTACAAGGTTCTCAGGTAAGCAACCAGTCCTGCAAGTTGACGAGAGGTGAGACCGCCGCCATCGGGATGACCGGCGGAATCGAGAACTTCCACAAGAGAGCCGGCAGAACCGTCGTGAAAGAAGTGGTCACGCTGACTTACGCCGTGCAAGGTAGGTGGATTGAACTTCCTTTGCCCCGACTCGTCTTCAAGCCCCACGTCGTATTCGTCGGGTGAAGTGAGCAAGGGCGCTCGATGGCATTCGTTGCAACCTAGCTTGGTGAAAAGGAGTTTCCCTCGCAATGCGTTCGGGTTGTGAGGTTCCTCACGAGCCTCGGAAAGCGGTGGGGGCAGCGGTAATGTAAAAAGATAAGCAACGAGGGCTTCCTCATCCAAATGAGTAGCCAAACCCACCTTCCGGTCGCCATTACGCAAGGTGGTGGCTAAGCTTTGACGAACTTGGGTAGTGAGTGAACCTTGGAGACCGCTCCATGTCCAGGGGCCCGTCTCCGCGGTGCCGAGCAGAGAAGGGATACGTTTGGGTGTGCCAAAGGAATGATCGTCAAAATTGTCGTTGAGTTGACCGCTGGTGTGTCCACCGGTGTGGCAACTGTTACAACTGTACCAGCCGTCGAGGGAAAGGTTTGAATCGTAGAAGAGCGCTTCGCCCCGTTGGAGCAGACCGGGTTCAGGGGTAGGACCGAGGGAAACG
>JACNJI010000351.1 GCA_014382645.1 Verrucomicrobiota bacterium
TTAAAGCACGGGCGACATAACCAAAAGACTCCATATAATCATCAAAGTTAGGCGACAGCGCTTGATCGGTCAACAGAAGTAAATCAACTCCATAAATTCGAGTGATTTATATCGTTTAATTTAAAGATAATGATTGAGGAAATTAGAATCCACGGCAATACCTCCGAATATGGAAATGCTGAAAGATAAAAACGCCCTCGTCATTGGCGGTGGGTCGGGAATGGGAGCAGCGGTCGCAGTGGCCTTAGCTGAGGCCGGAGCACGAGTGACCATAGCGGGACGTCGCCTTGAGAAATTGGAGGAAGTTACCGGACTGTCGGTTATCGAAATTCAAACTCGTACAGTCGATGTTTCCGACCGGGTAAGCTTGGACGCATTATTCTCCTGGTTTGACGAAGAATCGGGCGACTTGGATATTTTAGTCAACGCAGCGGGAATAAACGTGCCAAAGAGATCGATGGCGGAACTTTCCCCTGATGACTGGGATGCCGTTCTTAAGGTAAACCTAACGGGGGCTTACGACTGCCTCAGGATGGCTCTGGATCGGATGCGACCACGCAAGTACGGACTAGTAGTCATGATCAACTCGGTATCCGGCAAGCGATCAAACCCCTTGGGCGGAGTGGCCTACAACGCTTCTAAGTTCGGCATGACGGGCCTTGGTTCCTGCGTCGCCGAGGAGGAACGCGAAAACGGAATCCGTATCACCAATGTCTTTCCCGGAGAGGTCAATACGCCGATTCTTGACCAGCGACCAGTTCCACCTTCCGCTGAACACCGCGCGGAAATCCTGCAACCTCAAGACATTGCCGAGGCGGTGATGATGCTGGCAAGGTTACACCCACGAGCCCATATACCCGAACTCGTAATAAAGCCTACCTCTCAGAGCTACGTTTAACAGCAGCGCCGATCGGGATTTCTTTCCTCAGACCGCCGATGGTCGCATCCTGGGAAAGGCTACAGCTTCAAGTTTTGCTGAATGCTGTCCACCGCTTGCTCGATGTTTTCGCGATGCCCAAAAGCGCTTAGCCGGAAAAAGCCTTCTCCGGATGGACCAAAGCCAGAGCCCGGAGTGCCGACCACATGGCATTCTCCTAGGATTTTATCGAAAAACTCCCAAGACGTTAATTCTCCGGGAGTCTTCATCCACACGTACGGGGCATTGCCGCCGCCATAGGTGGCGAGACCGAGCGAGCGGAGACCTTCGGAGACAATCCGAGCGTTCTCCAGGTAGAAGGCCACTTGTTCGCCAGTTTGTCGACGACCCTCGGGAGAAAGAACAGCCAGACCTCCTTGCTGTACGACGTTTGACGCGCCATTAAAAAAAGTGTTTTGCCGTCGTGTCCAAAGAGCATGAATTTTGCCGACTGCAGCATCTTCCGCCACACATTCCTTGGGAACAATTGTCCAAGCCAAACGGACTCCGGTAAAGCCTGCGGTCTTAGAGAAACTGTTCAATTCAATGGAGCATTCCCTCGCTCCTTCGATTTCAAAAATGCTGCGTGGGAGAGCGGGGTCTGTGATGAAAGAAGCGTAAGCCGAATCGTACAGAATGACTGCCTTGTGGGCTCGAGCATAGTCCACGAAACTCTTCAATTGCTCTCTCGTAGCAACGGCTCCCGTGGGATTGTTCGGACTACAAATATAGATTAGATCCACCTTTGATTCCGGGACCGAGGGAAAAAAATCGTTTTCCTCGGAGCAAGGCATGTACACAAGACCGTCGTAACCTGCGTCTCCTGCAACACCTGCACGCCCGGCAATGACGTTGCTGTCGACGTAAACGGGATAGGCGGGATCCTGAACAGCTACGATGTTTTCCTCGGAGAAGATGCTCTGGATGTTTGCCGAATCGGACTTAGCTCCGTCGCTCACGAACACTTCGTCGGCATTCACTTCAGCGTTTTGCTCACGATAAAGAGCTGCGATGCCTTCCCTGAGTGGGTTTATGCCCTCGGAAGCCCCGTAACCCGAGTAAGTGTCGGCGGAAGACAAGTTTTGTACGCCTCGATGCAAGCCTTCAATGACGGCCGGCACGATCGGTTCGGTGGTGTCCCCGATGCCGAGTCGCATGACTTCGACTCCGGGATTCGCTCCGAGGAAGTTTTTTGTGCGACGGGCGATCTCAGGAAAAAGATAACCTGCGGACAATTTATCGTAGTTTGAATTGATTTTAGCCATAATTTAGAAAATCCTCCTTAAAAGTGGAATTTAGAGAAAGTGGCAACGAACAAAGGTTATTCTATTCGCCCACCTGGAGAAGCAGTCCATGCTTACGAGCGGAGCGAAAAGCCACCATGAAACAAGTGTAGCCTATGGCAAGGTAAACCAGATTCAGCGAAAACGCCCATACGAGAAGGTCTAATCTCAGCTCACCCTGTAACAAAAGAGAGCGCATGCCTTCGAATACGTAGGAAGTTGAAATACCACTTGCTATGGTCTGCAACCATGGCGGCAAGGTCTCGATCGGATAGTAGATACAGGAAACGGGAGCGATCAGAAAGGGAAGAACCCAGGTCAGGCTTTCCGCACCCAAACCATAACGGATGAGAATGCCCGTAACCACTAGTGAGATGGCCCAACCGCACAGGACAAGATTCATGAAGAAGGCCAAAAGGGGAAAGCCCATGTCGAAGACGGAAACGCCAAAGAAGGGAATCGCCAAAAGCGCGGCGGGTACAATCCCGATGAGAGTGCGGAGCATGCTGATTGAGGCCAGACTGGCTATAAGCTCCCATGGGCGAAGGGGTGTGACAAAAAGGTTGGCCAGATTACGAGACCACAGTTCCTCCAAAAAGGACAGGGTGTAGCTAACGTGAGAACGAAAGAGCGAATCCCAGATCAGCACTGCCGAGATAAGGACTCCCGCAGCCGAAAGCTCCGGCCGAACATCGGCGAAGTACTTGGTGACGAACCCCCAGATTATCAACTGCATCGTCGGCCAGTATGCGATTTCGATGATTCGCGGCCAAGAACTCCGCAATAGATAAAGGTAACGCAAAAGCAGGGCGGAAATACGCCGCAGACTGGTGTGCTCGGGCATGTTCATGCGGCTTCACCATTTTGACCTCGGGCGACGTCGAGAAAGACGTCATCAAGAGTTTTTCGCCCGAAACGCTTGAGTAAATCCACGGGTGACCCACGCTCCACCAGTTTCCCGCGACGCAAAAGTAACACGTCGTCGCAGATAAGCTCCACCTCCCGCATATCGTGACTCGCCAGAAGGATGGTAGCGCCGCGTTCTTGACAATATTACTTAAGGAAATCGCGAATCCAGGAAGCGGCCTCAGCATCGAGACTAGCCGTGGGTTCTTCGAGCAGCAACAGGTCCGGCTCGTTGACGAATGCCTTCGCCAACGAAACGCGAGTTGTCTGACCGGACGACAATCGCCGCAACCCACGGCCCAAGAAATCAGTCAGGTCGAAATCTCGAGCCAGTCTATCCACTACGGGCGCAACATTCCTGAAGCCGTACAGTTTGGCATAGACATTCAGGTTTTGCCTGACCGTTAGCCGTTGTGGCAAATCAACGTATGGAGAGGAAAAATTCATGCGAGAGAGCGCACGGAAACGATTGCCCAGAAAATCCTCCCCAAATATAAAAATTTCGCCCGAGCTGGGAGTTAGCAAACCGAGAAGCATAGAAAGCGTAGTGGTTTTGCCAGCGCCGTTTCCACCCAGCAAAGCAGTTACGCTCCCCTTCCCTACCATTAGATCCAACTCGTCGACCGCAACGATCCCATCGTATCGCTTGGTCAGTTTCCTCGTTTCTATAACAGGTTCCATTACTTGTAATGCAAAACCTGCGGAGGGAATCGTCTTCAGCTCGCTCCCGCAAGGCGATTCAGCAAAGTGAGGAGAAAAATCGGGATTAAGGAAAACCCTCCAATTCCTATTAACGAAAGAAAAGCGGGGAAAAGAGATTCCTAAAAAGACCTTAGTCTTTGGTTAGTTTCATCAATTCTTCCTCCACCACCTTTGCCGCCTCTTCGGGAGTATGCTCGGCGAAAAGTTCCTCGGCGGCGATTTTCTTGCCTCGCACGACAATCTTGGAAAATGGCTTGGGAACGTAAAATTCATCCCATGAATTCAGCCTCCATGCCGAACCGAACTCAAAAGACAAAAGAAGAATCGGCGACTTCGACACCTTGGCCAGCAACAAGGCTCCGGGCTTGGCTTCGTAGCAAGGTCCCCTAGAGCCGTCCGGAGTGATGCCGACGTCGCAGCCTGAGCGCAACAGGCGAGCGAGATCCCGTAATGCGCCTGCTCCACGCTTGTTGCGCGAACCGCGCACGGCCCGCAACCCCGACCAGCGATAAAAGCTCTCCAACCAGGCACCATCTCGACTACCGCTAATCAAACCGTAGCAAGTCCTAGCTTTCCGATACCTGCGTATGCATTCGCCCACACCAAAAAGGCGATTGTGCCAAAGTACGATTATGGTGGGCTCGGATACGTCGTGAAGATCCGAGTCTTCATCCGATGAAACAGTCTCCATTCTCAAGGTTAAAAGCCATATCCGATACAGCAAACCAAGTGGAGACAATGCCAGCCGCAAAAGGAATCCATGCGCCAGCAGGGAAGAGGCGGGGACAATTTTGCCGCCTTCGCTCAAGAAGACACCTAAAAGTCGAACTCGAGACCGAGATCAGCGTTGTGCGTAGGGACAGTATCCTCAGCAAAATAACGATAAGCCAATAGCAAAGAAACCTGTTCGGAAAAACTCCAGTCGAGTCCGACCCCTGCAGACCAAACGAAACTCTGGTCAACTTTATTTATGCTATCAGGAGATCCCGCAATCACCCAATCAGCTGAGGAGGTTGTTTTGCGATACCCCAAACCTCCATTGAAATTCAAAGAAAACGAAGTAAAAACAGGAATTCCGTAAGAGAAGTCGGCAAGTAACGCATTGGTTTCGGTATCGCCCTTCAATTGAGACCGCGGACCAATCCAAGAAGTTGAATGAAGGCGATTACGTTGATGAAGTGCCATCAAACCAATTCGCCAACGATCAACCCTGACACCTCCAGACAAACTAGCGCTAAATCCAGGATCGTATCGTCGGTAGAGGGTTGGATCTTTGTGAATTTGAGAAGTGACCGATACTCCAGCTCGCGGCATAATATAATAGCTAAACGCTAGAGGTGGCCGTGCTTCGGAAATGACTCCCGAATCGGTGGGAATGGAAACAGGATTTCCGTCAGGGCCAAAATAATCACCTGGCGCCTCTACCGAAAAGGCTAGCATGTCTTCGGCGGGAAGGGGCGGTGATGGTTGAGTATCAATGGAAACAGACCCTACCGTCGAACCGGAACTTTCAAGACACAAAGTAGGGTTAGAAGTCGCAGGTGGTATGTAAACGACCTTCGGTTTCAACTCTTCGTAGGAAGGCATCTTGGGTTCATCACCAATACGAAATGGGTCCCCGTCCCATACACCGCCACGCACAGATGTTGACCGGGCGCAAAACACACACACACACACACGCACGCCCGCAC
>JACNJI010000380.1 GCA_014382645.1 Verrucomicrobiota bacterium
GGGACAGCTTGTCGAGAGTAATGGAATCTGTGCCTATGGTTTGATTCAAGTCGGCCAGAACGTCGGCGGCGAGGCGTGAACGGGAGATGGTGGCGTTTAGGTCCGCAAGCACGTCGTTCCCCAATTGGCTCTTTGTAATCGTGCGGTTGAGGTCGGATAGGACGGAGGCGGGGAGATCGCCACGGGTGATCGTCTTGTTCAGGTCGTCCAGAACGTCGCCGGGCAGCATATCGCGGGTGATGACGATGGTTCTATTGAGATCGGCTAGGACGTCGGCTGGAAGATCGGTTCTTGAAAGGGTACGATTGAGGTCTGCCAACACGCTTGCCGGGAGCATGGAACGGGTGATGACGACCGACCGGTTGAGATCAGCCAGCAAGGCGGGAGCGAGTTGTCCGGCGGTTATGGAACCGGGAGCGATGGTGGCGTTGAGGTCGGACAATACGCCGGGGGCGAGCATGGAGCGGGTTATGCTTCCGGTTTGAATGGTGGCGTTTTGCTCGGGGAGGACGACGGTGGCGTTGAGATCGGCGAGGACGTCCGCGGCGAGCATGCTTTTGGTGATGGCTCCGGGCAGGACGGCTTTGGCGAGGTTCGCCAGGTTTGCGACATCGGCGGCGAGGGCGTGTGGAGCGGATGTGATACGCTGGTCGGGCAGCATGTGTAGCCATTGCTGCGTGTCGGCCCGGTAGAACTTCACATCAAGGTAAAGCTCGGAGTGGTCGAGGAAGAGATTACTCGGGATCGGACTCATGCCCTGCCCGCCGAGGAGGACGACGTAGAGACCGCGATCGACGGGCACGTTGATAGAGGCGTTGGCATCGGTGCCGTTTCTCCAATGCACGGTGCCGTGGGTATCCCGTAGGGCGAAGGTGAACTGGGCGTCGCCTTGGAAGTTGGCCCCGTTGATGGCCACCTTGCCCGAATAGGGTATGGGTGCGGCGACAGAGGCAATGGCAGAGAACCCCATGGCGAAGCAGAGAAGCAATAGTGGTGATCCAGGGAAAGAGCGTATGGACGATTTTTTCATGAGGGACGACGATGGAAGAGGGTCACACTTCCCGAATGGGGAAGGATAGACGATCGGATTGGAGGGCAACCATGCTTCCTCTACTCGAGCTAGCGTATGGTCGGAGGGCCGATTGAGGAAAGGTGAGGAAGCGCGGATTAGGGCTGTGCGATTTCGACCGACTTGGTGGTGTGGTTATAGAACGCCTTCTTGGGGCGGGCTTGCAACATGAAGTAGAGCCAAGTGGAATCCTTCGCACGATATAGGTGAGGGTAGACGCCTTGCCCGGTCCAGAGCCACTGGTGGTTTTGGTCCCACATCCAAAGGGAGCCATCGCCGGCTTCCTGCATGAAGAGCCAACCGAGGTCGGCGTGGTGGAGCCAGCTTTTGTCAGTAGCATAGAAGGAACCGAACCAAGGGGAGTTTTTCCACCCGGGGGCATTCGGCACATCCACGGAACCGGCGATAAGGGAAGATGCCGGGCCGGCGGAAGGAGCGGCGGCGTTGGGCTCGAGACGTACGCGCACCTCGGCAGTCAAGCCTTCGGCGGTGGCGGTGACCGTAACCCGCACGCGGTCGGTGACCTGAGTGGCGGTAAGAAGACCGGACAGGGAAACGGTGGCAAGTGCGGTGTCCACGGCCCAAGCGACTTCCTCGGAGGGAAGGTTGGTGACGGTGCCGTCGTCCAAGAGAAGACTGCTGGCCAACTGTGTGGCGGAACCGGCGTTGATATTGGAATCGCCCGAACGGGCAATGAGACGCAAGGGTTGTATGAAGTCGGCAGTGGGGCCCACGGCGTTGGCAACGGCACCCGAGGCATCGGAAGTGAACCCGTAGAAGGGGGCTCCGATTACGGCTTGGTTCACTACCGGCCCCGCAGAGGAGGTGGCGGCAGAGAGAGCGAAAGGCAAAAGAGATAGGAATGTGGAAAGGGACAGAACTTTTTTGTACATAGCAGTAGGTGGTTTGGTGCAAGTTTGCGCGTGTGCGTGAGGAGGGTCAAATGGAAATTTAGTTTTTTTGGATTTAACAAAAGTAGATGGGAACGAACGGGCGGGATTTCGAAAATGGGAGATTCAGTGATGATCCAAGTAGAATGTTCACGCTCGACTTGCCCTTCCTGATTGAACAAGATGAAAGGTGATGACTGGCCGAGTTTTTATGTTTTTCATAGTTGTTGCTCTAGCCGGAACGAATGCCTTCGGCATGACCTTCGATTTTCGCACCCCCGAACAGTTCAACACGATAAAGGTGAGCATCAATACCTCTTTCGGGAGCGGACAACTAGAAGGAGAAATTCGGGGAGCGAGAGGGACTATTGAATTTCCCATGGAGCGACCAGAGGCGGCCCGAGGCAGGATTTCCATCGATGCCCGCGGAATAAGGCTTTTTCACGGTAAGTCGCAGGCAGTGGTACACACCTCGACTTGGCTGGACACCGGGCGTTTCCCGCAGATTACCTTTGGCTTGAAGGGCGTCCAGAACGTTCGTTGGGGGCGCAATGAGATACGAGGCGATATCGTGGGCACGCTCACTTTGAAGGGGAAGGCGAAGGAAGTCGTTTTGCCTGCAGTCTTTCGGTACCAACGAGCGGGAAGAAGGAGTTTGGACGGACGAGCGGGAGATTTGCTGGAGGTACAAGCCAAGCTTTCCATCCTACGAAGCGAATTCGGAATTAACCCGGGAGGCATGCTGGACCAAGTGAAGAACGAGGTATCGGTGACCGTGAACCTGCTTGCCCGTTCGGACAAGGTGAGACCTCTGCTGCCCTGCAGCTTGTTCGTGAACCCCTGAGTATCAGCTAGGCATCCAGGTAAAGGCGTGGCACAGGGCTATGGCGACGGCGTCGGACTCGTCGTAGGGCAAGGGTTTGGGTAGCTGAAGCATCTGAGCCATGGTGCGGGCAACCTGCTCCTTGCTCGCCCGACCGAAGCCGACTACGGCTTGCTTGACCCGTAGAGGAGCGTATTCGAAAACGGGCAGACCGCGAATGGCAGCGGCGGAAAGGGCGGAACCGCGGGCAGCCCCCATGATTTGGGCGGTCTTGAAGTTGTTTACGTAGATGGTCTCCTCGCAGGAAAGATGACGCGGGTTCCATTTTTCCGCCATGGCTGCCACGGCCTTGTGAATCTCCCCGAGGCAATCGACGAAGGAGATCTTGGGTTTGAGCTTGAGGGTAAGCGAATCGAGTAGGCGGTGAGGACGGTTGGGTTCAAACTCGACAACCGCCAAGCCCATGCCTCGGAGACTCGGATCGACACCAAGAATACGCCCCGAGTAGGGAACCTTTTTCAGAAGAGCCTTGGGATCGATCGCGGTAGCCGCCCTACCCTTTCCCGCCAAGTGTTCGGCCCAAAGTTTTCGCGCGCTTCTTGCCATGAAAAAAAGCTAGAGCACCATGCGCAAACCTGCGAGGACAATAAAGAACCAGACCAAGGCCTCGAACAACTTCTGGTTTATGCGACTCACGACGAGAGGAGCGACCGAGGCCCCGACAACGGCGGGAATGAACATCCACCAGCTGACCGACATCGACTCGAGGGTGATGATCTCGAGATCTATCATCAAGGGAACCTTGGAAACGTTTACGATGAGAAACAACCAGGCGGAGGTGCCGATGAAGGCGTACTTGGGCAGCGCCATGGCCAACAGGTAGAGCTGAGCCACGGGACCGGCGGCATTTGCAAGCATGGTGGCGACTCCCCCGAGCAAGCCGAGAAAGGCCCCGAGGGCGAGTGAGCTACGAGTGTTTTGGCTGCCTACCACGTGGCCCTTGCGTTTTCTCCGCCATTTCATGGTGAAGTGCATGGCGGTCATGGAAAGAAGGATGATACCGATGAGGACCTTGAGAAGGGACACACGCTCGTCGTTTGCCTGAAAGAAACCGAAGACCTTCCATCCGACAAGAATGCCGATGATGAAAAAGGGAAGAAGCCGAGCGATGAACTTCCATTCGGCATGGCGACGATAGACTATGGTGGCGGTGACGTCGGCCGAGATAAGGACGGGTAAGAGCAAACCCACGGAAAGAGGCACGCCGGCCAAGCCCAAGGCATCCTCGAGAACGAGAGCGTAAATGGCCACGGTGAGGTTTCCCGCGCCGGGGAGACCACCTTTGCTCATACCCATGATGAGGGCGCCAAAGGCGAGAAGAGACCAGTGAGCGACGGTGAGAGATTCCATGAGAGAAAAAAGTGGACTTCAGGAAAGCTCGAAGGTTCCGGCGTTTACGCGAAATACTTCCCATGCCTCGGAATCGCCGGATTCCGCAGGGTGAATGGTCCCCGTTGCGAACACTTGGGCATCATCAGGAAGGAGTTTGCGGAAGTTGGCCTTACGCTCGGCGTCGAGTTCCCCGAGGGCATCGTCGACGAGCAAGATGGGGATCGTGCCGCAAACCTTGCGTAAGAAAGAAAATTCGGCCAAGCGCAAGGCGAGCACAAGTCCGCGTTGCTGCCCCTCGGAAGCGAGGTGGCGGGCATCCCGAGAATCGAGCAAGAAGCGAAAATCGTCGCGGTGGGGACCTCTGCGGGTGGATCCGAGAACGCGATCCCGTTCGCGTCCCGCAAGGTATCGACCGGCTACGGTGGCGTGGTCGGCGTCTTCCAGATCGGGCTTGTACCCGAGAGAGGCTTTCTCGCGGCTCGAGGAGATGGTGCCGTAACGCTCGGCCAAAAGGTCGGACAATTCGGGCAAGGCCTCCCGCCGCAGGCGAGTGAGCTCGACCGCAGCGGGAACGAGAGAGGCCTCGAAGGCATCGAGCTCGGCATCGCCACCGCCACGCTTGAGGATCGCGTTGCGCTCACGGAGACCGCGGTGGTAGTTTCGCAAAGTCTGGAAGTAAGCGGAAGAGGACGTCGACAAGGTGACGTCGAGCCACCGACGCCGTTCGCCAGGCCCGTCGCGGACGAGCCTGAAATCCCGAGAAGAAAGAACGACGGAAGGGAAACGCCCCACGTAATCCGCTAGGCGAGTAATCCGTTCCCCGTCTAATTCGACGTGTTTGGCGCCTTTGGAATCGAAACGAAGGAGGACTTCACTCTCGTTGCCGTCATCGCCTTGAAATCGGTGAAACAGGCTGGCGCCGGAAGCATCGTGCATGACGAGGCTCTCGGCGCCGCCGAAGCGAAAGGAGCGAAGGACTCCCGCAAAGGCAATGGCCTCGAGCAGGTTTGTCTTTCCTTGCCCGTTGGGTCCCCAGAAAAAGGTTCGCTGACCCGAGAAGCTCAAGCCGGCGGCTTCCACGTTGCGGAAGTTCTCCAAGTTAAGGGCGAGAAGGCGCACGGGGAGACTAGATCGAGACGACCTCGGAGGAGGACGAATCGGCTCGGAGCTCGGCGTAAGCGAGACGAAAAGCATCGGCAAGACCGGACCATTCGGCTGGCGAGGTTTCGCGAGAACCGCTAACCCTTACCACCCGTCTGGCTTGCTCGGGAGAAAGCCCCATTGCCGCCGAAACGTGAGAGGGTCCATCCTTGCCCGTGGCG
>JACNJI010000435.1 GCA_014382645.1 Verrucomicrobiota bacterium
TCGATTGAGGATTACGCTCGAGAAGTTCGGCAAGGTTTTTGATAGCCTTCATGCTGGCAGAAATCTCATGCAGCGTTTCGCCAAAGTCGAAACGGAAATCGGATGAGGGATCCAGCATTTCATTGAGAGCCAGAGACAGTTTTCTCAATTCAGCCATCGTCAGGGTGGCTTCATCCGAGGCAACTCCTAGTTTTGGGCCGAGCGGAACGAAATTTTTACTAAATTCATCGATGAAAACATCGAACTGCTGAGATGACGAGGTGAAGGAATCCTTAATGGCAATGACATTCAGTTCCTCCAACCTTAGGTTTGCTGTTTTCAACAAGCTCGTAAGCTGCTTTCCGATGTACTCCGGATCTAAGTTTTCACTTAGTTGTTCCATGGTTGATGCTTGAGTGACAATCTGTGGGTATCCATGCCGGGTAGTCATATTCGCATCAGCTTGCGATGAATGGTACTCCAGATTGACGTACTGTATGCCCGTGACAAAGCTTTCTTGCACAAGCTGTCCTTGGATGCGTGGAAGAACGTCGTGCCGAAATTCACCATCGGAATCAAACAGTTCGTTACCTGCCTCATCCATATGGCGCAGAACTAGCCTCCGATCGATTTCAACAAGGATGGGAACTGGCGCGTCCTGCTCGGCCGAACCCAAGAAAAAGCGTTCTACTCGGCCAATGCGCACCCCGTTCAAGGTGACCTTGCCACCTTCTTTAAGGCCATATATATTTTCACGAAACACGAGGACAAATCTCTCGTTTTTATCGCGCAAGCTGGTCAAACCTCCTGTAAACACAACAAAGCCGACCAAGACTGCAAAAGCCCCAACGACAAAAGCGCCAACAAGAGTAGCGTGTCCTTTTCTCTTCACTTTACAATTAGGTTAATAGCATGAAAGCATGGGTCGCAACGCTAGAGTTAAGAGAAGTTCGATTGCCGCAGAAGGAAGCGTCGCACCTTTTCCTCCGGACATTCGTCCCTGAGAGTTGCCGGATGACCGCAGGCTAAAAGAGTCTTGGTCTCCGCATCGAGGAATATGGAGTCATCCGCAATGGCAAAAATGCTGGGCAGTTCGTGCGTCACGACAATGAAGGTTATGCCCAAAGTCTCCTTGAGCTCAAGTATGAGGTCGTCCAATCGTCTCGAACTCAGCGGGTCAAGGCCGGCGGAAGGTTCGTCAAAAAAGAGGATTTCAGGATCGAGGGACATGGCTCGAGCCAGTCCAACCCGCTTGCGCATACCGCCACTGAGCTGAGCAGGTCGAAAGTCCCCGAAGCCTGAAAGTCCCACCAGAGATAGTTTGTACTCGGCAATCTCTCTTACTTCCTTGGGCGAGAGTTCGGTATTCATCTCGAGTGGCAAGGAGACGTTTTCCAACAGACTCATCGAACTCCATAGAGCTCCACCTTGATAAAGGATACCAAAGCGTCTTGAGATTTCATCACGTGTTTGATTGTCGCTTGCCCAGAAATCCTGATCTCCGTACCGAATCGACCCGGAAACGGGTTCGAGAAGACCAATCAGCGATTTCAGCAAGGTGCTCTTTCCGCAACCACTGCCTCCCATGACGACTAGAGCTTGCCCCCTAATCGCGTTAAAAGTGACGTTGCGCAACACAACGTAGTCACCATACGCAAGGGAAACACCTTTGGCGGAAACGATGGCGTGGGAAATCTGATTGTCCTCCGAGTTCATCGCCAACCCATAATACTGTAGAAAACCTCGAACAATGCGTCTGCTACCACGACTAGAGTGATGCTCGTAACCACAGCCGATGTGACAGCCTCTCCAAGGGCTGCGGAATCATTCCCACAATTAAGTCCCTTGCTGCATCCGACCATGCCAATGATACCCCCGAAGACAATGGTCTTGGCGAGACCTGAGTAAATATCCCACATAGAGTTAAGGGCAGTTTGAGTCTGCTCGACGTAATGGTGGAGGGAGAAATCCATTACGAACATGCCCACAACCATGCCACCAAGCATGCCAACCACGTCAGCGTAAAGAGTCAGCATGGGAATCATCACGAACAAGGCCAATGTGCGCGGAAGGATAAGGAAATCCATGGGAGAGATCCCAAAGGTGCGCAAGGAATCGATTTCCTCGTTTAATTTCATGTTTCCAAGTTCGGCGGCAAAGGCGGCGCCCGTACGTCCCGCCATAACGATGGCAACCATTAGACCTCCCATTTCGCGAACCATGGCCAGACTAACCAAGTCGGCAACGTAGATGCGGGCGTTGAATTTTGCCAACTGAACGCTCCCCACGAAGGCCATCGTCAGACCCGTAAGAAAGCTAACCAAAGTGACAATGGGCAGAGCCGATGCGCCACAAGCTCGACATGAGTCTAGGAAGTCGCTTGCTCTAAAGCGTGCTTTGAATCTAAACAGGCGAAACAGGGAAAGAGTCCATTCGCCAAGGAAATGAACGGAAGACAAGATCGCTTCGGCGACGGCGAAGACCAGTTCGCCCACGGCAGTCAGAAAACTCGGTTCGCCCCCATCGAGTCCGACTTTTTCAATGATCTTCTCTTCAGTCATGAGAAACAGTTTGCACAAACCCGAAGGCAAACGAGACATATCGACTGAAAGTTTACTTTCCTTGCAATCGCGTAGGCAGGAGCGGATAAAAACAACCAATACCGAATCCCATTCAACATCTTCCCCTATTTCGAATGAAACTTTTTTGATTTCTTTTTCGTTGGTCAATGCACGCCTCCATGATCGACGAGAAGTCTCTCGCTTGGCCGTATCAATCGTCCACCGACCCGTAAAACGACAATGCAAAACGCCCTCCCCCACTTTGCAGTTCATGCGAGTTAAAGGCGATTGTCCTTGCTCCTCAGTCATCGGAAGATAGTCACGCGTACTTTACTTTGATTTGGCATCAGAAAGAAAAATTCATAACAAACCACTTAAAGACAAAGGGCAATTCTCTTGCGCGCAATACTCTTCGACCTTGACGGGACTCTCATCGACCAATTCACGGCCATTCACCGGGCTTATGCTCGAGCGATGGAGGAACTCGGACTAGAACCTGCCGATTATGCCACCGTCCGTGCTGCCGTGGGTGGTTCGGCCGACATGACAATGAAAAATCTAGTAGGGCCTGATTTGGCTCAACGAGGGTTGGCCATTTATCCGCCCATCTTTGAAGAGGTTATGCTGGAAGGACTTGTTGCTATGCCCGGCTCCATGGAGGTGCTGCAAGCCTTGCAGGAACGTGGTGAAAAAACAGCAATATTCACAAACAAAGTGGGCAGGCACGCTCGAGCCGCTTGTGATCACCTTGGATTTACTCCATTAGTCGAACAAGTTCTTGGTGTGAAGGATACCCCTTGGCGAAAACCTGATGCTGAATTCACACATCACGCACTTAAGCTTCTCGACGCCTCGGCTGAGGAATCACTTTTAGTCGGGGACTCGCCTTTCGACTTCGATTCCGCGGCAAACGTGGGAATGGACTGTAGGCTAGTTACCACCGGCACCCACTCGGCAAAACAACTTGAACACCTCGGAGCCCTTTCCATTCACAAAGATCTTTTTTCACTCACTCAAGAAGCTTGGGGACTCAAAATAAGGTGAATTGGGGCACTGGGGAAATTTGCTCCGTCGCATGTGCCCTGCTCTGGGCCATTGTGACGATTTCCCTGAAGCGAGCCGGAGAAACGGTTCCTCCTTTTGAACTCAATTTATTAAAGAACATAGGTATCGCCCTACTCCTCGTCCCCGCAGTGTTTTTTTTCGAATTCGATGCATGGGAAATGTTCTCATCATCGGACGCTTGGATTCTTATCCTCAGTGGCGTATTCGGAGTCTGTATCGCAGATTGGTTTTTGCTCGCTTCACTGAATCTTCTGGGCGCCGGTCGGAACGCTATTTTGGACTGCCTTTATTCACCTTTCGTGATTATTTCAGCATGGTTTGCTCTCGGAGAAGAATTGACCCTGAATCGCATCGGTGGCGGACTCCTCGTTGTCGCGGGCATTCTAGTCGCTACTCTGTCGGAGCGAAATGCAGGTAAAGTCAAAAAACTCTCGCGAGGAATTGCCTATGGTATCGCCGCAATGATTTCCATGGCGGGAGCAATCGTTCTCGCCAAACCCGTTCTGGAAAAAGCTCCTTTCTTCGCCGCGATGGAGATTCGCATGCTGGCCGGAATCACGACTGGGTTCTTGGGTTTGCTCGCGGTCGGTAAATTTCGAACGTTCGCCAAACTTTCAACATCTCCGGAATTTCCTCACCTACGCGTATGGGTCGGCATTTGCCTGCCCGCTTTTTTCGCTATGTGCCTGTGGATTCAAGGTTATCGACTTTTAGACGCTTCCGTGGCTTCAATCCTCAACCAAACATCCACTTTCTTTATTCTTGGGTTAGCCTACTGGTTTCTTGGCGAAAAACTAAATTTCGCCAAAGTCCTCGGAGCCTTGGTTGCTTTTGGGGGTGTTGCAATCGTTGTACTGTAAAAGTCTTTTAGTCCGGAACTTGACAGGCGGTCTTATCGTTGACTAATGTGAAGGCAATAAATAAACTTTTGTATTGCGAGGCCTTTCATTCTTTCATGAATACGATCCTGTCCACCCCAAAGACGCGCTCGACCATAAACCTTGTTGAAAGTGTGGGAAATTGGCAGGTTCTTCAAAAACATCATAATGTCGTTCAACAAATAGTACCCAAGGGTATTCTGCCGGTGGACGGCTCTTCCACGGAATCCGAACAACTTGTTGATACCCGACAAAACATGGGCTTTGCCTGTGAAGTAAGTCACGATGGGAATCAGGTGCTTATGGCTTCTCGGTTGGAGGGTTTTCCTCTCGTCGCAATATGTCGTGGTTTGCCAGACATGAGCAGCGAAGACCTGGTCGACCTGCTCAAGGCTTACAACTGGCCCAATGCCAAGTTCATTTTTTTCACAGGCGAAACTGTAGAGACCGCAGTAATCAAAGTACAACAGGTATTTTTAGATCATTTACTTAAGGCTCGCAACCAAGATTGCCACGGAGAGGTTCCTGCCAGTGCTGCGTTTGAAGGCATTGCGTGGTTACGGCGGAAAGACGAATCCACTGATTGCTCAAATGAGAAGACGAATCGCCTGCACGCTGTCTTTCAAGAAGAAATCATGCGACTTTCTCGCAATGATTCTGATATTGTTCGGAATGAAGAAGCCTTCAAGAGTTATTTGGCGGACTGTATTGAAAGGGAAGAATCAAGTTCTCCCGAAAGACTTCTGGAATTGTCGATACGAACCATTCAGGAGTTGAACGAAGGGGATATCGCGTGAGCTGCTTGAACCATCTCGCTTTCGGGTTCGATAAATTGCTTCATTGCCGGATGATCTCGAAAGGAATCCAGCAAGAGTTTCGGCTCTTATTAACACCTTAATCTCTTAACGTTGGCTATAAGGAAACGAAAGAAAAAGAAGTCAAACCAGCAGCCCGTCGGTTCCAACAGGAAATTGTTAGTGCCTATGGGGTGGGGATTTCGCTTCCGGAGGAAG
>JACNJI010000437.1:0-4920 GCA_014382645.1 Verrucomicrobiota bacterium
GCTGCGCGAGAAGAATAGAACGGATGTACTTCTCCTCGAACATGGAAAGCGATGCGAGTTGCGAGAAGCGAAGGTTATCGGTGGCGTAGGTTTTTTCAATGCCGCGAGCAAGAGCGTGATCGTCTCCTCCGGGAGTCCAGACGCAATGACCTTTTTTGCCCATAATGATCGCGGTACCCGTGTCTTGGCACATGGGAAGAACTCCCTCCGCGGCAATCTGAGAATTACGGAGAAGGTCTAGAGCCACGAAGCGGTCGTTGGCGGAAGCCTCGGGGTCGTCGAGAATGCCCCGCAATTGCTCCAAGTGACCGGAACGAAGAAAATGAGAGATGTCGTGAAAAGCTTCGCGTGAAAGAAGCTCAAGCGCGGCAGGTTCAACCTTCAGTACTTTCTCGCCTTCGAACTCGGTCATAGACACATGCTCGTCGGTTAGTTTTCGCCAAGTGATATCCCCGTGACTGCTGACGGGAAAAGGATTTTGGTGCGTGTTTTCACTCATAGAAAGTAAACACTGAAAACGGAAGATGCGATCTTCCGCAAGTTAAACTGGTAATGACGACGAAGATAGAGGTGACCTCAGGGGTCAATTCTGCTTACTCACATTGCCATCAGGCACATCAGGATTGCCGGACTTTGAAGTGGAGTCGCCTTGATCCGGAACCACTGCTTCGACCTCCGCAATTTCCGTTTGTTCGTTGGGAATAGGGTCGGGCGGAAGAGGTCGGCTTGATACTCGTATGGGAACTTCGAGTTCTTTGCCTTCACGCGCAATGACAAAGGTCACGAATTGGCCTGGCCGAGCATAAAAAGCCGAGTGAGCAACGTCTCCTCGATTGCGGATGGTAGAATCTCCGATACGAACAAGGCGATCACCATTGCGCAAATCGGAGGATGCGGCAGGGGATCCTTCCACCAAACCCTCGACAATTACGTCGAATCCGTTCCGGGCGTTTAACTTTCGTACAACTGTTACGCCGAACCAAGCGTAGGTAACTTTACCGGTGAGCAAAAGATCGTCTCGAATGCGAGCGCAAGCTTTAGCAGGTAAAACGAATGAGGAGCGAAGGTCGGGCAATGAGGCGTATGTCAATCCGATGAACTTTCCGTTGAGATCGAGCACAGGAGCACCGACTTCACCAGGACCAACGGCAATACTCGTGCGCATCATCAGAGTGGGAAACAAGCGACGACCGAATGCAGGTTCACTACCTTGAACAATGCCAAGAGCAGGCGCAGGCTGAAATTCGAGGGCAGAGGTCAAGGCTAAGGCGAAAGAGCCTACGGGCGGGATGTCCCCGGGTTCACCAAAAACGACAAAAGAAAACTTCTCAGGGAGATTCTTTACCTTAAGTAGAGCAACATTACTTACTATGTCCTCTCCCACGACCTCGGAAAGAAAGAAATTGCCGTCGAACTCAACCCAAACACGGTCGGCGTCACGGAGGAGAGCCGAGGTAAGAACGTGTCCTTCGTTACTGACAAAAAAACCAGTTCCCATTTTGAGTGAACGTTTGATTTTTTTATCATCACGAGTTTCCCGGGTCGCCTTGACACGAACAATTGCGGTTTTGTGGCGGGCAAAGAGATCAATAACTCTGCGTTGAAGCACCAAGGATGCATCTATTGTATCCTGAGCGAACAAAGACGTTGAAGGTAATCCAACAAACAAAAGCGACAGACCAGTCGCCAACCCTCTGGTCATCGCTCTAAAAAGTAACCGGATGCACCGGTTGGTCCGAATCGGACGCAAACAAGGTAAGGGTAGATTCCTCGAAAGTGGCGTCTTCGGAAGCAAATCGAATCGACTTGCCCATGAAACCAGTCACAACCCCATCGAGGTCGTCACTAAAAGTAAGCGCAATGGCACCATCCACAAATTCACCGCCACGAGATTCCGCAACAGCAGAACTTACTTGTAATAACCGGTCGTCAATATTTCCCGATGCTAATTGAGGTGGATTCACAGTCAACGCAGCATTAGGATCATCAAGGAGTGGTCCGCCTGTAAAAATAAGCAAAGCCGCGGCAATTGCTCCCATCCCAAAAGTAGGAGCAAACCATCTAAGTGCAATGCGGCGCCAAACACCCGACTCGACGGGCTCAACAACAAAGGACTCCATTGCTCGTCGACGAAACTCCGCCTGAAAATCATCCCACGAATCAGGTTCGGGTTGCTCGAAACGCTTAATATGAAGCAAATCCTCTACCGTGAGAGGTTTATGCTCATTCTTTTCTTCGGATTTAAATTTCACTTGTTTCACTTTAGATAGTCGGACAAGTAGCCCTGCAACTGTTGCTTGGCATAATGTAGTCGCGAACGGACTGTTCCCTCGGAACATTTCATGATTTCAGAAATTTGTTTATGACTTTGACCTTCGATTTCAAACAAAACAACGATTGCCCTATGTTTGTTTGACAGTTTCTGAAGGGCTTCGTTCAATTTTTCCTGTAGTTCATTTAGCAGCGTGCCACGATCTGCTTTGGAACGGGAGGCAAGCACTTCGAATGCCGTTTCTTGGTTAACTTCCTCTGAAAGGTTTTCCAAACTGAAAAATCTCCGAGACCTGTTTTTTTGAAGATGACTGAGCGTAATGTTGACGCCAATGCGGTAAAGCCAAGTAAAAAAAGATGATTTGCCTTTGAAGCGACCGATGGAACGAAAAGCCTTTACAAATGCTTCTTGCGTAAGGTCGGCGGCATCCTCTCTGTTTGAGGTCATGTTGTAAATGACGGACATAAGTCTCTCTCGATGTCTAACAGTCAAAGCGTCGAAGGCACCAAGGTCACCTTTTTGTGCTTTTGACACCAAGGTTACATCACGATCGTTAACCAGAGTCTGAGAAGACTCGGAATGTGGTACCGTAGTTGCCTTTGATAAAGCCATCAGTTCAGCGTCAAAAAGAGTAAATTAAGTTAATAATGCGTGCTATCGCAAGTGAAAAGCGACATGAGACGAAGACTATTAAAAAGAAATCAGCCCAGAAGGATCGCTACACGGTCTACGATTACTTGTCGGAGGTCGCCGAGATGCCTAGCGATGGTATCATCAGTAAACTCGGAAAGGGTGTTGCCGATTGCGGAAAGTTCTTCGTCGAGAAGCTCACGGCATTCTTCATGCACCCCATGCGTTCTCATAAGATCGATCATTTCTAGAACTATCTCGGGATTTGGCTCACGACCTGAATTTAAAAGAGTTTCGTGAAGTCTTGCCGCTTCGAAATTGGAAAGCTTGGAAAATAAAGTGATTGTCGGTAAAGTAACTTTTCCGTGAGCCAAATCTCTCCCGAGAGATTTCCCGAAATCAGCTTCCCTTCCGAAAACATCGGCTAAGTCGTCAAAAATTTGATACGCCAAACCAAGGCGGCGTCCGAAGTCACACGCTAGTGCCGAGGTGGCATCGTCAAGACCAGCAACATGAGAACCCAGACGACAAGAAACGCTGAACAATTCGGCAGTCTTCGCCTCAATGATTTGCCTGTAGCGCAAAGAAGTAAGAGTGAAATCACCTCGGAGAAAGCTTTGCTGAATTTCCCCCGAACATGTTCGACGAGTTGCTGTAGCAACCCAACGGCAAACTTCGTTTTCTGGAAACTCGGAAGCCATTTCCAACGCATGTGCGAAAAGGGCATCGCCTAACAGTATTGCCGCGGTAGCTCCGCGATCAGCGTATACTGTTTGGCGATCTCGCCGAATAGAGGCATCGTCGAGAACATCGTCGTGAACCAAGGTCGCAACATGCACGAATTCTACGATCGCTCCAGCCTTTATGAGGTTTTTCGAAACAGCCAAGTTACCGGTTCCACAAGCATGAACTAGGGCGGGACGAATTCGTTTCCCGCCAGACATTAGGGCTTGAACTGCTAATTCTCGAACAGCGTGGTCGCAATATTTAGCGCGATCTACCAGATAAGATTCAAAATTGGCTAGAAACCCTTCGAGCGAATTCGTGCAAATAGGAACATTCCCCCTAATTGCACGATTATCGGGAAGTGATGCTAGCACATCCATCTGATGGTGTATTCCCGAAGGAAAATAAAAAGTAAAAGGAGGAGGAACTCGTTAATAGACGTCAAATAAAATGAAATCCATAACTGAGCCACAACTACCAGTCTTTCTTTTTGTGGCGGTTTGCCCGCATGCGTTTGCGACGCTTGTGCTTGTTCATCTTCAAGCGTCGCTTTTTTTTCAAATTACCCATATCTAATTTTCGGGAGTATATTGTTTATTTAGAAAGATTTCAATGTAAAAAGACCCGCGCCTTCCTCTCGGAAGACGCGGGTCACAAGACTGGCGACGACCTACTCTCGCACAGCAGCGTGGCTGCACTACCATCGGCGATTAAGGGCTTAACGAGCGTGTTCGGGATGGGAACGTGTGTTTCACCTTACCTATGATCACCAGAGTGTTACTCCTGGGGACTGCCAAGGGCGTCATCAAGGTCGTCGCCGCGGCAGTCCGCGTGACGGAAAAATTAGTTTAACGTATGGGGACGTAAGCGTCACCGAAATGCATGAGAACGGCGAACGGAAAATATGTGAATCTAAACGGTTTGGATCATTAGTATCGGTTAGCTCAACAGGTTGCCCTGCTTACACTTCCGACCTATCAACCTGGTAGTCTCCCAGGGTCCTTTATGGTCCGAAGACCAATGGAGATCTTATCTTGGGAATAGCTTGGCGCTTAGATGCTTTCAGCGCTTATCTAGTCCGTGCTTAGCTACCCGGCGGTGCCGTTGATACGACAACCGGAACACCAGAGGCACGTCATTCCCGGTCCTCTCGTACTAAGGAATGAACCCCTCAAATCTCCAACGCCCACAGCGGATAGAGGACCGAACTGTCTCACGACGTTCTGAACCCAGCTCGCGTACCACTTTAATCGGCGAACAGCCGAACCCTTGGGACCTTCTCCAGCCCCAGG
>JACNJI010000439.1 GCA_014382645.1 Verrucomicrobiota bacterium
TGGGCGGGGTGGTCAATATTGCCAAGTCGATTCCGCTATCGAGCACTTTGCTCTAGGCGTCGAGACCAACGAATTGACGTTTTGGGTCGACGTTCACCTTGTCGCCATGACTGCCCTTGACTGATTTAAAGCTGCTATCCAGACGAGACTGTGAAACATCGCCCATCGCCCATAGCTCGACGTTGCTGTCGGCATTCATCGCCTGCGTGGCGGCTCCCGTGCCACGCCCACCGCACCCGATGTACCCGATCTTCAGTTTACGGCTATCCGGCTTGCCGAAAGTCACACTGGGAAAGGCAAGTCCACTGGCGGCCACGGCCGTACTTGAAGCCTTGATGAATGAAGACGATTCGTTTTCTGCGTTTCGTTATCTTTCATGAGGATGATTGCAGGAGTTTAGAATAAGTAGAAAAGCTGGAGTAAACCCCGAAGAACAGCGGAGGGGTTGTCCAAGAGGACGCAACCCAGTTATGGTTTCGGGTGCTGAACCAGATAGTTTACGCCATCGGTGATCAGCCCCCGATACTCGTTGGTGGCCCAATCGCCCATGTCGTGCCCTACGGTCAGTCCCATGACTTGAGACTTCCCTTGAGGACAGAGCCACATAACGGTGGCCTTGGTTTTTCCTTGGACGCCCTCGATGAGAGGAACCACTGCATCTAACTTGTAAATGTTGTTATAGAGCTCGGTTTTACCGGTGGTGAACTCCTGGGGAAAGCTCTTGGTCGCAGCATGGTTGCCCACCTTGATCATCTTGATGGGCTGGTGAGGACCGTGACGGCCGCTAGCCACACCTGTAAAGTCGCCCCATGCGGGAAACGGCTTGTCGCCATGCTTTTTTTTCCATTCGGCGACAAGAGCGGGATCGGCCTTTGCATTCCCTTTGTAAGCGGGGCCGATTGCTCCCGGCTTGCCGTCCCTGTAAGTGGGCCACCAGCTGTGCATGGCGCAGTGGATGAGCATGGCGGGGACTCCGTGTTCTCTAGTCTGAGCAACTAAATTGGCCTGAGCTTCAATATCCCTGCTCTTTGCGAAACAGAAGTTGTAGACAATGGCGTCGTATCCCTTGCCGAAGTCGGGGGTGCGCAGTTTGGCAATCTGCGGTTCGTGCTCGCCCGTCATGACGGTCAGTTCCCAGCCGGCCTTTTCGGCAATTTGGGCGAAAATTTTCTTTTGCGCGGTGTACTTGTGCCACCTGCCAGGTTCGTGCGTAACGTAAAGAACCTTGGTGGCACCCGCGAGAGAGCTCAAAAACAAAGCAATAGTAAGGAACCCTAAAATAGGTCTTGATAGGTTTCGAGTCATAATTCGTATGTTTGGAAGTTGAGAATGGTGGCGAGAGTAAACCTGCCAATTACTCCAAGAGATGGGCGCGTAAATCCTGAATGTCAACCTGCATACCTTGGATATTCGTAGGATTTCCAAGTATGAATATCTATAATTCTCGCTGAATCCTCTACACCTCTGGAGCTTGCGACTCGCTCGATTAAACTCGGCTTTCTATTCTCCTAGAGTCACCCATTTTTTCTCGGCAAAACTATAAAAGTAAACGGGGGCAGCCGAACCTTCGCGAAACATCAACCAACCGGCTCCCTGACCATTGCCCCCCGCCAAATAAACGTAAGGGAAGGTCTTCTCACTGGTCCAGATCCAGCCCCACTCAGGTTGGAAGTACCATCCGTAAGTATGAGGTGAGGCGTTACTATCCACCGGCTGGATGGGCAGGGCATCCACCAACCGGGTGGCATTGGCTTCGCCTAGGGGAGTTCGAATCAGCTCAGTCCCTTTGAAACCTCCGAAAGACTTTACTTCGTTCTTCAAACGCGACTCGAGAGATCCCGTCAAACGGTACTCTCCTTCTGCAACCCAAAGCTCAAATCCGGTGCCCGCCGCGTCCAATGCGTCGGACAAAGTGGTAAACGCCTTGGACCACGAAGTACCGTCGCCACCTGCCGAAGCATTATCGTCGATCCGTAAAACAGTATCCGAGGCGACCGTCACCTTGACCATCGAATCGGGATTCCCCACGGCACCGCTGCCGGTAACTCCTCGCTCAATCTTATCCACATGCTCCATCCCCTCCACCACCTGCCCCCAAACGGTGTATTGTCCGTCAAGAAAAGTGGCATCGGAAAAACAAATGAAGAACTGACTGTTCGCACTGTTGGGATCTTGAGACCTCGCCATCGATGCCGTTCCTCGAAAATGCTTGAGCTCATTGAACTCGGCGGCCAGATCGGCTAAGTCGGAGTTTCCCGTGCCGACGAGGGATGGGTTGTAGTTACTTTTTACGTTTCCGTATTTCACATCTCCCGTCTGCGCCATAAAACCATCGATCACCCGATGAAAAGCAACCCCGTCGTAAAGACCTGACCGAGCAAGTTCTCGAATGCGGGCAACGTGCCCGGGAGCGACGGCGGGAAACATTTCGATCACTACCCTGCCCGTAACAAGATCGATCAACAAAGTGTCTTCGGGCACGAGATCGGCTCTCGTCCTCGCGTCTCCTACACAAGAAAAGGCAAATGCAATTAGAGTGACGATTAATTTAGGGTTACTAAACCTCATGTCTTAATTCTTTTAAGGGTTAAGGACGGAGGAGCAACGAACAAAATCCATTTGACCCCTCCGATTTCGAACCTAGCTTGGTGATGAGGAAATTTATCGGACAACCGAAAATTCGGCTTTGACGGATGCATCGAACAAACAATAAATCTTAAACTCCCTCCTTCCATGTCACTACTCACACCAGAACAGATATCCTCCTACGAGGAAGACGGCTATGTAATCGTCCGAGGACTTTTTTCCAAAGAAGAGACAAAGGTGTTACGCTCAACGGCTGATCACGACAACGCCATGGACAAGGCTTCCTCCTCCATGGACGACGGCAAAGGCAATGAGGTGCGACTCGCCTTGTGGAACCATCCCGGTGATGGGATCTACGGTATGTTCGCACGCTGCAAACGGGTGGTGGAATCGGTCGAGCAATTGCTCGGTGGCGAAGCATACCACTACCATTCCAAAATGATCTTGAAGGACGCAAAGATCGGAGGGGCTTGGGCTTGGCATCAGGACTACGGTTATTGGTACCAGAACGGAGTTCTTTTTCCCGACTTGTGCAGCGTCATGATCGCCGTGGATGCCGCAACCCAGGAAAACGGTTGCCTGCAAGTTCTCAAGAATTCCCACAAGATGGGCAGAGTGAATCACATCTTGTCCGGCGATCAAGCGGGAGCCGACTCGGAACGGGTCGAAGAAGCGAAAAAGCGTCTCGACCTCGTGCACGTCGTGTTGGATCCCGGCGACTCCTTGTTCTTTCATCCGAACTTGCTCCACTGCTCGGCAGCCAATAATTCGGAAAATTCTCGCTGGGCCATGATCTGTTGTTACAACGCCGCCGCGAACGACCCCTATAAGGACTCGCATCACCCCCGCTACACCAAGCTTCACAAAGTGGAAGACGAAAAGGTGCTGGAAGTCGGTTACGCGCATACTAAAGGCTCGGAAGTCTCGTTCTCGGACCTGAAGGTGGAAGACGAGAGTGCCCAAAGCCTCGAAGAATTAAACGTTTAATCCTTTCAATATTATGAAACTTGGAATCATCAACAGCGCTTTCGATCAAGCCGGTGTAGACACTAAAACCGGCTTGGAACACATAGCCCGCATCGGCTTCGACTCGGTCGACGTTTTCACCGAGGCAATGACCATACGGGAAGACGAGATTCAGCTCATTGAATCAACCTGCGGCGAGAATAACCTGCCCATCGTTTCCGTCGTCGTCGTCGCAGCAGGGTTGATAGACTTCAATGACCCCGTCCGCGACTTTCACGTAGAACGGGCCAAGAAATTCGTGGACCTCGCCGCTCGTTTCAAGTCCGACAACCTCCTTCTCGTACTGGGCGAATACATTTGGCAGCGCGAAGTGATCCCTCCCGAGATGCAATGGCAATGGGCAATTGAGAACACCCGCAAAATTGCCGACTACGCGGGCCAGAGCGGTATCGAAATTGCCCTCGAGCTCGAGCCATTCAGGCTGAGCTTGCTAAACAACGTAAAGGAGATGGTCAGGTTCATCGACGACTGCGCCCACCCCGGAGTGAAGGCCAACATCGACGTCAGCCACCTCGTCCTCGCCGACGTATCGCCGGCCGAGTTGACTAGCCTCAAGGGAAAGGCAACCCACGTACACATTAGCGATTGCGACGGCAAGGTGCACGGAGATCTTCCTCCCGGCAGAGGAGTAGTAAAGTTCTCGCCTTACCTGCAAGCCATCAAGGATCTCGATTTCGATGGTTCGATCTCACTCGAACTGGAGTACTCCCCGGATCCGTCGAAGATCGTCGAGTGGGTGGAGGAAGCCTACCGCTCAACAGCCGAAATGATGGAGCTGGTAGGTCTTCGCAGCTAAAAGAAACGCGACATGTCGGAAGACGACGACTATGGGCTGAGTCCCGAAAAGGTAGAAAAGACGATCGATCCACCGCCGGTCGACTACCTTCCCAAGAAACCGAAAAGCTACAACCCGAAGATCGGCTTGATCGGAGCCGGGGGTATCAGCGAGTTCCATCTCAAGAACTACAAGGCGTGCGGATTCGAAGTCACGGCAATCGCCAACCGCACACGATCAAAGGCCGAAGAAAAACGGGATCAGTTTTACCCCGACGCGCTCGTCTTCGAGGATTACCGAGAATTGCTCGAGGTCGAGGATATCGAAGTCGTCGACGTGACACCCCACCCCGCCGATCGCTTTCCCATCCTTCGTGAGTCCTTGGATGCGGGGAAGCACGTGCTCAGTCAAAAACCTTTCGTACTCGACCTCGACGAAGGCGAAAAGCTCGTCGCCTTGGCGGAAGAGAAAAACCTAAAAATAGCCGTCAACCAAAACGGTCGATGGGCACCCCACTTCAGTTACCTTCGCAAGGCAATCGCATCGGGCCTGATCGGGCGTGTGACCTCCGTGGATTTCTCCCTGCAATGGGACCAAACTTGGATTAAGGGCATTCCGGGATTCGAAAGGATCGGGCACATGGTGCTGTTCGATTTCGCCGTTCACTGGTTCGACATAACTAGCTGCCTGATGACTGGGCAAACGCCGAGCAAGGTATTCGCGTCCGCCGTCGGTTACTCCGAGCAGGTCTATCGCCCACCCGCCCTTGGTTCGGTAATCATCGAGTATCCGGAGGCTCAGGTTCGCATGGGCTTCAACGCCCACACAAAGCTAGGCGAGGAAGACGTCACCACCGTCGTCGGCACTAAAGGTACTCTTCGATCACGCGGACCCGGTCTCAACGACCAAACCGAAATAGCAGTTTACCTTGAGGAAGGATTTGTCCAGGTTCCGTTGACCGGCAGCTGGTTCGAGTCGGGCTTTCAAGGAACCATGGGCGAACTGCTATGCGCAATAGAGGAGAACCGGGAACCCTCCCACAGCGCAAGAAACAACCTGCAATCACTGGAGCTTTG
>JACNJI010000402.1 GCA_014382645.1 Verrucomicrobiota bacterium
ACCCACTGACATCAATTTCGCGCAATTGTTCAACAACGACGTCATTAACTAGAGGCGTATCGAATTTGATCATTCGACAACTATCTTGGTTAGGGAGCGTGAGATCACCTTCCGAACCGACAAAACTTATAGTTCCCGTTACCAGCTCTTCTCGGATCGGGTCTAAGGGAGGATTCGTAACCTGAGCAAAAAGTTGCTTGAAGTAGTTGTAGAGATTTTGCGACTTGTCGGAAAGTACGGCTAGCGGAGTATCGTTCCCCATCGAACCAAGCGGTTGCTTCCCCGACTCGGCACTCGGACCGATTAGGAACCGCATATCTTCAAAAGTATATCCAAAGGCCTTTTGACGGGTAAGCAAGGTAGTGAAATCATCGTGCTTATCAATTGTTGGAATCGGCAAATCCTTTGAATCAATAAGATTTTCTTTAAGCCATTTCCCATAGGGAGCAAATTTTGCCACTTCTTCCTTGATTTCAGAATCTTCGATGATGCGTCCAGCTTCCATGTCGATAAGAAACATGCGACCTGGTTCGAGACGACCTTTCTTTACGATGTCCTTTTGTTGCACGGAAGCCAAGACACCAACTTCAGAGGAAAGAATTACTTTATCATCAGCCGTGACGTAATAACGTGAAGGGCGTAAGCCATTGCGGTCTAGGACCGCCCCTATTTGGACTCCATCGGAGAAGGCAATGGATGCAGGTCCATCCCAAGGTTCCATGAGGCAGGAGTGGAATTCGTAGAATTCCCGCTTGAACTCAGGCATGTCTTGGTGACGTTCCCAGGGTTCAGGGATCATCATCATCATGGCGTGCGCCAAACTGCGCCCCGAGAGGATGAGAAATTCCAAGCAATTATCGAATTTTTGTGAATCCGAACCGTCTTCACGGATTACGGGCAGGAGCTTGGACAGGTCTTCGCCAAATGCGTCTGCGGCAAACTGCATCTGTCGTGCGTGAAGCCAGTTTTCATTCCCGCGAACAGTATTGATTTCACCATTGTGACAAAGGTAACGGAAGGGTTGGGCACGCAACCAATTTGGGAAAGTATTCGTAGAAAATCGGGAATGCGTCAGGGCAAGAGCGGATTCCATGTCGGGATGACGCAAGTCGGGGAAGTACTGATCCAGTTGTCCCGTCGTAAGCATTCCCTTGTAGGTTATGGTCCGAGAAGATAAAGACGCTATGTAAAACATTTCTGAAAGATCATCCCGAAAATAACGAAGACGATGACTTGCGACTCGTCGCAAAATGTAAAGTTTGCGCTCAAAGGCGAGACCGCGCTCAGTCTCTTTACTGCGCCTTACAAAAAATTGACTCATGTAAGGTTCGCAATCAAAGGACGCCTTGCCGAGAACATCACTATTTACTGGCACCTCGCGCCATCCAAGCATCTCCATGCCCAAATCATCAGAGATTTGCTCGACAGTCTCCATTTGGGTATGGCGACAAGTTTGATCCTTGGACAAATAAGCAAAGCCCACCCCGTAGTCACCTTCATCAGGAATTTCAAAACCAATGTCTTGATTGCAATTGCTCAAGAAGAATTTGTGAGGGAGTTGAATGAATATGCCGGCTCCGTCTCCTGTAATCGGATCGCAACCGCAACCACCTCGGTGGTCGAGATTGCGACAAATCTCAAGGGCACCACTAACAATATCGTGAGAACGGCGGCCTCTCATATCAACGATGAGTCCGATGCCGCAGTTTTCCCGTTCGTACTTTGGGTCGTAAAGCCCTTGGGCTGTCGGTGCTTTGAAACTTTTAGTTTTGGAAATCATTCAAGATAGTTGAGGAAGAAAAAAATGGAGTAATTGTTGGAGGAGAAAGCTGTCGGTTTACAGGCTTGCTTCCCGCTAAGCAAATGGCTCACAAGATAGTGGGCTTAGCCCTCATTGGGTCAAGGTAATTTCAAGCATGTCACACCTCTGAAGAAACTGTCGGTGGCAGGAGAAATCAAGCTTGTTTGATAAAAACCAAGCTCGCAAGGAAGCCGTTGGAAAAACTAATGCAGCGGGACTCGCGTAATCCGTGAGTCCTTAATATTTTGTGAGGAGAAACTACTCTGCGAGCCTCAATGCCGCATGTTAATCCGAAAAAGGCATAAAGAATTCTTAGGCAAAGAAATGGAGGGAGAGAGTGAAGAGTATTCGGAGAAGGTTCAACGAAGTCCGCGATTAGCCATTTCCCGCTAGGACGCAAAGTTGAACTTAATTTCTCTAACAAGTCGGATAACGTTTCCTCAGTAAAACAATCTAAAAAGAAATGCGAGACCACTGCGTCAAACGCTTCGAAGGGGAACGGGAATTTTGTCACATCTTCTTTACAAAAGTGAATCTCTCCTTGAAACGTAGTGGGAACTCTGGTCTTGGCCAAAGCCAACATAATCGGGCTAGCGTCCAATACGGTTACTAGGCAATCAGGGTTAATTGATGTGAGTTTTGCCAAAAAACGACCATCGCCTTCACCGAGCAAAAGGATCCTCTTGGCCTCGGAAATCGAGTCTAAGCAAGCAATCCTAGTTTTCTCTAGAGCATCTTTAAATACGAGTTTTTCAAGGAGGTTGTATACTCGAGCAATCCGACAAAATGAAACAGGCCTTGCCTTATTATTCATAGAAGGACGCACCCCGCCGAAAGGAGCAATCCGAGGTCGGCAAGTATTCTCTTGTTTTCCGTTCCGTTTATCAAGATGTCGATTAAAGGTAGGGACAGCACCGCTGAACCTATAGCTAGAAAGAAAAGGTTTAGATTTCCTGAGAGAAGGACGCTCAAAAGAATGCAACCGAAAGCCATTAATAACGATATTAAACGAAGAGGACCCAATGGAAGATTCCTTCTTAAAATTAGAGAGCTTTGACCTTGGCTCATGTCCACGGTGCGGTCCCAGATTGCTGCGTAGAAACAGTTGGCAAAACATAATGTAGCGAATGACAGAAATGTAATCCATGACCATATCGTAATCGTAGGGAACCCCAAAGCCACAAAAATAAACACTCCGCTCGCAAAAAGTAACGCGGTGCGTAACTCCTTTGGGATAGGGAATTTCCCGAATTTATCAAATACATTGACGAGTGCGTTCAGTCCGCAGCAAATTGCCAATAAAAAGCACTTGTACAACTCTCTGAAAGGCAAAACCTGAAAGGCAAAACAAACAGCGAGAAACAAGACGGCAATCCATGCAAAGAATAGGAATACACGATAGCGACAAGCTATGGAATGTCGTGCCGAGCAAACGCGATCTGTAATTTGAAAACCGTCTAATACGCGATCAGCCACATATCCTAGCCAGACTGCAGCCCCTAATAGTAATCTATGACAATGTTCTAGTTCTATATCAAAAACTTTAGCCGCCAGAGACTGCCAGACAATAGCGATCAAAACAGTGTCCACAGCTAATGCATTAAAACAAAGCCACCAATTAAGCTTTAGGTCCCTAGTGACATAAGAAACATATCGGGTGCCGAAAAAACTTATTCTTATATTTGCCATTTCTCGATAAATGCTATTATGTAAGGACTTCCGCAAGAAATTAGAAATACTATTATAGCTATGAAAATTAATGCATATCTAAAGCCACAATGTGGATGGAGTATGGGAGTTCGAGCCATCATGGGCAAGTATGACCTCAAGTACAACGATCTCGACATCGTGAATAATCCGGACATTTATGCCAAAATGGTTGAAAAGTCGGGACAACCATTGTCTCCGTGTGTTGAATTAGATGGGGTTATGTTGGCCGATGTGAGTGGCGAGGAAGTCGAAAACTACTTATTGGGGAACAACCTAGTTACGGCTAATGGGATTGACCCTTCGGCGCCAACTAACTCCCCTTGTCCAGATGAGGAACATGCCGCCAGGGCATTAGATAAAACCGAAGGTAAACCTGTTCGTTTTTTCTAGCGGTACCCTGCTTGAGTAAAAGTTTTTAACTATATAAAGCTTGAAAGTATTCAAGCCTTTCTAGTTGCCAATGTCTTTCTAACCTAAAGATTTTTAAATATGACATATGTAGTTACCGAAAAATGCGTGGATTGCGTCTTCACTAGTTGCGTAGCCGTTTGTCCCGTTGATGCATTTCACCAATTACCAGATCGCCTATACATCAATCCGGAGACTTGTATTGATTGCAATGCATGCGTGGACGAATGTCCTGTGGAAGCTATTTACCCCGACATTGATGTGCCGGAAGGACTTCAGGAATGGATAGAACTTAACGAACAAGCAGACCAACATCCGCAGATTATCGGCCAAAAAGAGCCGCTTAAAGGACCTAAGTGTACAGATCCAGACGCCGACCAATAGGGCAAATCAAATTTTTAATTTGATTGTTACTTAGGAAAAAACAGTACCTCAATCTACTTTCCGTAAGTCTTAAGAAGCTATTCCAATGATTGAATAGTAACATCTTCCAAATCAGCGAACTGGTCGAAGATTCAACTTTTCACTCTAATGTTAACCTAGTGGATTATGGATTAACTTGCCTTGCCGTTTGATTTACGGGCTTAGCCCCCCAAGTAAGTGAGGGCTCTCGGTATGGGAAGGGTGTAAAAAGCCGCACGATCAAGACCAATTTCATCGATCTTCTTTGCCACTGAGTCTCGTACTTTATCAACATTGGCAGAACCAAGTGAAGTATAGACCAAGGCCCATTCCTCGTTTTGTGCCTGCTCGGCATCCCCAGAATCGGCATCGTTCATGACTCCAAAGTTTGTGCTCACGCCAGGCGCTCCTGCTTCAAGGATAGCGTCATAGACATCTGAGTAATTGTCCCGTGGAACAATGCAGTAAAGTCCTATTAAGTTTACTAGGGGATTAGTCTTAAAAGCCTTACTCTTGGTGGCTTCTGCGGTGGTTGCACGCCAATCCTTATCGCCTTTGATTTCGTCGATGGCAGCGATGACTTGCTCCATGTTGGCGCCATGGGCTGATGTCGCCGCAACACTGGAAACATTTACGATACCCGAGCTGACTGGAATTGAGTACATGAATCCACGACCTGGTTCGGAAATGTGGCCGGCACGAGCCATGTCAGCGAAAATCTCGTCAGCATCATTCTTGTCCACGACACACCATACGAATTCCTTTTCAGGACCCTTGGTGATTCGCAGAAGAGGAATTTTGTCGCGCACGCCACCACCTTCTCCAAAGGTCACAGTTGGTCCCGGGGCACCATTTTGGAGAGCGGCTTTTGCGATGTCGTCGGCTATTCCTATTTCACAAATGCAGCAAATGGCTTCGAGATCCGCGGTGTAAGTGCCTGAAGAACCGTTGGCATTATCAACGGACGGGGAAGGAGCAGGAAACTTTTCAGTATGGCGGGGATCGTTTCAGTCGATGACAAAAAAAGCTCCCGCCCCCACACCATTTAGGGTATCTTCCCGAAAGGGCGCCGCTGTAACCGCCTCAACCCTTTCGTTGGGGGGAAGGGGGTGTAGAAGGGGGTGTATTGGGA
>JACNJI010000382.1 GCA_014382645.1 Verrucomicrobiota bacterium
TTAGATTTTGCTCTTGAGGATTGTGAAAAAAAAGTTGCTTAGGTTTTTTAAAAATCTTGGTCCGGAAATTCGCACCGTACTTAAGGAGAGGACATTTCCGAGAATACTGGGAGGCGAAGAAGACCAAGTGCTTACCTTTGAGCAATTGGCTGAAAAACACGACCACTGTCTTCAAACTTGGAAGAACCGAGAAAAAAAAGCTCTAGAGTCTCTCAGAGGATTCTTTGAGGCGGAACTTATGGGTGTTACAGGCTCTAAGAAAGCGACGCAGGAGGATGTTGATTCAGGTAAGGCGAGTGTTGATGAGCATCTTACAAATTTAAGATTTTTCATCGACTTTTTTGAAAATGGGAACTTGGGGACTCTTTTAGCCATTGATGAAACAAATAATGGAAGAAATCAATCGCCATGAATGAAGGGATGACAGAAGATCCGAAGAGAGGGCAGGTCTGGTCCCTGTCCACCCATGATCCGGAAAAGGAGTCGCCCGCCGTGCTCTTGTGGAAGGAACCCAAAGAAAGCGGTGCTCCCTTCGTCGCCTTGCCCATTCTGGAGGAATCCTGGCTGGCCTGCGATCAGGATATCCTTCTGTCGGAAGACGAGGACTGGTTGCTCGGGCTTGGCTGGTGCATGGCCCGGCCCAGCGGCCACGAGATCGAGGTCGCAAGGGATCGTTTGCGGGCCCATTTGGCTGAGGTCGATGCCATGGCCTTGGGGTTGGCGCGAGACGTTAAGGAAGGCAAGGATTGCGCCCTGCCCACGTCCCATCGACTGGTTCCCGAACTGGGCGATCCGAGAGTCGAGGCACGAGCCGAGTACCTCGAGTTCGTCCGGCAATGCGCTCGAGTCAGGGCTTGGAAGCTCGTGATTCGTTGGGTCGAATCGAAGGTCGAAGCCCTCCTGACCGGACCGACTAAGGAGGAAGTTCAGCCTGGTCTGGAATCCCTTCCACCTAGCCCGACTCGCGGATATACTTTTTTCCATCATTTCCATCAGCCTCTATCACCATTAACAAGCGAAGAAGAGGATTCCCCATGCCGCGACATCATTACCTTGGACTTGCCCTATGAGTTGCGAATTCTTCTGCGTCGTGACAAACTGGCTTGGCAGGCAACCTTCGAGGCAGTGAAGGGGGACGTAGAGGACCTTGTTCTCGTTAAGGAAGAAAAGAAGTTTCCCTTGGAACGTGTGGACAACGAGTGGTTCACGGAAGAAGCCATGCCTATTGGGTCAGGCTATCGTCTGCACATCGATGGGAAGTTAGGCAAGGAAACCGTGCAACTGGATTTGGACTCCCGATGAAGGTCAAGATTCGCAAAAGAATTCCTCTCCTCGGAAAATCCGGACCCACAAGGTCAAAGCCAAGCACAAAACCAAGTATCTGGTTAGGTATTCATAGACTTGGGGCTGAGATTTTGGGTGCAGTGTAAAGTTTTTTTTGAAACTGGCCAATTGGGTTCCCCTCTAGGAAGTGACCCTAAGGCCAATAAACAATCAATTAATTAGCAAAAGGAGAATAATACCATGGCAAGAATGAGACCGATTGAATTTCCACTCGATGGATATGATGAAGAGAGTCGAGAGAAAGACGTTTACGAAAAGTTGAAGAACAACCTGCCCGAGCTGGATATTGTCGTCCATGAGCCCAGAGTTTTTGGAAGCAAAGGGGTACGAAAGCCCGACTTCGTTGTTTTCTCCCCTGATTACGGATGCGTTGTGATTGAAGTCAAGAATTGGCAACTGGACAATATCGTCGGGGTTGCCGACGATGGAAGGGCAATAAAATTCGCAAACAGTGAGGAAACCCGAGCGAATCCATACCAGACGGTCGAGAGTTACGTTTATGCCCTGTGGGATCATTGGAAAACAAGGTCGAACAATGAGAACATAATTGTCCAGAAAGGCGCTCACAAAGGACGTATCCCGTTCGTCGTTACCCCGACTGTTATTCTAATGGGCTTGCAGGACTCGGACTTGCTTTCTGCCTCGGAAAAACTTGGGTTGGATCCGGAATTGCTCATTTCCGAGGAAACGCTTAACGATCCCGAGAAACTGCAAATAAGATTGAGGAACTTACGCAAGGTTCACAATAACTTCGGAGAGATCGACACCTTGAAGGAAGCGGCTGATTTTCTCATCCCCGCCTCGGATAAGGAAAAGTCAAACGCCGAGGTGCTCGCCACGCTCGAAAGGCTTAGGCATAGCGTTTTCGATCCTGACACCGAGCAAATGGAAAAATGTGAAAATTCGCTCAGCCGACTTGCCGAGGCCGGTTTCGCCATTTCAGACTGGATCGAATCGGAAAAGCTCGAGGATAAAGGGGATAGTGGGGAGGAGGTTCAGCCGATTGGGTCGCATGCATTCGAAATCAACAGGGTTGCTCAAGACCTTGCGGAACGCCGTTTCAGGGTTTGTTTCTTCGGCACGACCGGAGCCGGAAAGTCTACCCTGACCAACACCTTGGTCGGTGCGGGCAATGACTTGCTCCGGGAAGGGATGGGGCGAACAACCCGCGTGATCACTGAAATCAAGAAGGCTTGCAGGGAAGGAGTCGATGACTCGGTGCGAAGGGAACCCATGTCGAGCGAATTAGTTTACAAGTCCGAGGAGGAGGTCGACGAGGAAGTCAAGAATTATGCTCATTGCCTCGGCATCCATCCGGAAGAGATTCCTGCCGTTCAATTGGGCGATCCAGGCTTTAGAGAATGGCTCGGGACGCAAATCGAAACGATCGAAAAGAATAAACTGGAGGCTTCCGAGGAAGCCAAGGACTCGGCCAGATCGCTCAAGAACTTCCTCGAGGGTTGGGACGAATGCAAAAAGTTGATGGGCAAGATGACAAGCTTTGCCCCGGGGGAATTCGACAAAGCTGAGGACTTGATTCATTCACCGACGGAAAAGCACGCCTGCTATGTCAGAAAGCGAGTCATTTACCAAGATCACGAACTGACCACCAACAGGGGATTCGAACTGGTCGATGCCCCGGGAGTCGGGGCAAGCATCGTCGACACCGAGCAAACTCTAAATTTTGCCCGGGAAGCCGATGCCGTCGTCATGATCACGCAAGTGGGCTTTGACTTCATGCAACCGGACCGTGAGTTCCTTCAAAGCCTCAGGGAAATTCTGCCGCCTGACTTGATTGGCCGCAAACTCGTTTTCGTGCTCAACAAAATCACCAAGATCAAGCCAAGGGAGGTGGGAGTTGCCACTATTGAGGAAGCTCTCGAAAAGTTGATCGACAGGCTTCGGCTTGCCTTGGAGGAATTTGGCATCGAGGAAGTTCTTATCCTCGCGACCGATGCGTTTTGCGCCAAGGTGGCCAAACGTTGCATCTTGGCCGAAAAGGACGGATCCGTAAGCTCCGAACTCGAGGAGCTTTTCGAAGACGTCAAGTTCGCCCGCGTCAATGGATATGAGGAAAACCAGAAAGCATCAAGATTTCAGTCATTCCAAGAAAGTCTGGTAGCGAGATTAGTCGACTTGAAGTACGTCGTTCAGTTGGACAACGGTCTGTTTAGGATTAAGCGGGAAGTCAAGGGGTGCGAAAAGGTCGTCGAAAACCGTCTAAATGCCTATGCCTATGACATCACAACCTTGAACCGTAAATTAGGTTCCTTGTTAAAGAAAAAGAAAACTACTGAAGATCATTTGAGCGGTTTCTTGAACAACAGGAAAGATGAGGTCATGCACAAGATCCGGAAAAATGTTCTTGGAGCGCACTTGGATGAACTGGTGGATGACTTCAAAAATAAGTTAGAGGAAGAATGTCGGAAGTATGGCCCAAGATCAGGAAAAGCCCTTGAGTACACCAAGGCGCATATTCGTCATGAAATCGAAGAAAAGAGAAAGGTTTGCCGGAAGATTTGGGAGAAGCAAAAGGATGAAAGCCTAAGAAAGGGAATCCCGGACGTTGTCTCCGAGCATGGATCGGGAATCGAATGGGAATTTGACGCCGATCAACTGGACAAGGTGAAACTTAAGCACATTGATGTGTTGGGCAAGGTCGTACCCAGTGGTTGGCAGGGTTTCAAGGCTTGGTTTTGGGGCACCAATCCGTTTACCGATAAAGGAAGTCATGACTACTTGCTTGAGTATGTCGGTGAGAACTATGAGGAAAGATGCAAAAAAGATTTCGCGAAAAACATCACCGAGTGGGTTGAGGATGATTCGACAAATTTCAGCAATCAAATCAAAGAGCGTTTCCACCTCCTTGTAGATCGACTGGAGAGTCAGTATGAACAACAAATAAAAGACCGACTCAAAAAGGAAGAAGATCAAAAGGTCCTTAAGAAACAACTGAAAGACTTCTCGGAATTCGTTAAGAAGGTCAATGACAGTTTGAGCGATCTCCACCAAGAAGTTGCCCGCCGCCGCCCTTTCGAATAAGCGGCGGAACCAAGCTGACCCTGTTCCGTCGCGAAAAGGTCGATCTCGATCATTCGAAGATTCTCGAAAAGATCGATGGGAACCTCCGGTTTTTTCGGCGTCGTGTAGACGAAGAGCCCAAACCGGAGGCTTTTCTCAAAAGGCTTGGGAAGAGGATGGTTTCTTGGGGACGAGAATTAGCTAGCTTGATAAAAGTTGAGCCTTCCCTTTGTACGGTCTCTAGGGGCGGGCCGGTCTTGCTCAACTTGTCTGATTCATGCCTTGCCGAATATCCGTTGGAGTTGCTCCCCGTTCAAGGCAAACCCTTGGGGCTTCGTTTTCCGGTCCAGAGAATCATGCCGGACATTAATTCCAGAAGCAGGGAGCCTAGTCACTCGGGTTTTCGATTGCTTGTGGTGGAAAGCAGGGGAGCATGTGAACTTGGTCTCCCTGGAATGAAGGGGGAAATCGAAGCAATCGAACGATTCAATGATTTGGAGTTGAAGAAAAGGGGCAACCTGCTAGTCGATCGATGGTCGTGGACGGAAAAGAGCGGTTTGGATGAACTGCAAATGAAAATCCAGGAGAATGATGCCGTTCATTTTGTCGGTCATGTCGGAAACAAGCAAGGAGGTCACAGCTTTCAACTTTGCTCGCGGACCGACAAATGGATAAGTTTCGAGCAGATGTTCCCGAAAGGAAACGAGTGTGGTCCTCATTTCGTCTGGTTGAATACTTGCCATGGAGGCAAGGAACAGGACGGGGCAGCGGTCAGAACCCTGCTCCATGCAGGTTGTCGCAACGGTTTGGCCTGTACTGAGGAAATGCACGATGAGCTAGCTAAGAATCTGGTTGATTTTCTTTATCCGAAGATTGCCGAAGGGGAGCAATTGTCATGGGCGATCTTGGATTTGAGAAAGTATGCGGAGGAGGGATTCGGTAGTCATTGGGCGAGCTTGGTATCCTACGGGCCAGGGGATTCTTTCTTCAAGCCCAGTTAGTTAAAGGAGGTAAAACAAAGCTTCCTATGGATGGGCATGGTATGGTAGGGT